>JAJZDN010000147.1 GCA_021805985.1 Planctomycetota bacterium
CGACCAGCGCAACCACAACTACGTCAATGAAATCACCCAACAGACCGTCACAGGAAGCAGCCCGGTTGTATTCCAATATGATGGAACCAATGGATCCAGCAATGGCAATCTGACCAACGACGGCACCTTGATTTATTCTTATGATGCTCTCAACCGCCCGATTCAGATCAATCGGGTATCCGATGGCCTCATCATCGCGACATATCTATACGATGCCATGAATCGACGGATGCGGAAGACAATCCTGAATGGCGGCCTGACCGGCAGCGTTCCCAATAGCACCACCGATTATATTTGGAGCGGCAGCCAGGTAGTCGAAGAACGCAACGCTGGCAATACGCCCATCCGGCAGTATGTATGGGGAACATACATTGATGAACTAATTCAGCTCACAACATTGGTTCCCCTCGGCCCCCAGAATCTGTCACCTGGAACCTATTACCTGTTACAAGATTTGCTTTACCGCGCTGAGGCGCTAACGGATTCCGGCGGAAATATCGTAGAAGCTTACGATTGTGATGCTTACGGTAACACGTTGATATTTACGGCCTCCTACGAAGGGCTATGGTGGAATTATGCAACCATACAATCGGATTACGGTGCCAACGAGGTTATTTACTGCGGATACCGCTATGATCCTGAAGCGGAATTGTATTACGTGCGTAACCGCAGCTACCGCCCGGCTCTCGGCCGCTGGTTGCAACGCGACCCGATCGGCTACGCAGGTGGAATTAATTTGTATGAGTACGTAGGTGGAAGGGCGGTGGTGGCGTCGGATCCGGAGGGGCTTATGTGCGACGCCGACCAAGTATTGTATTGGACCGCTGCGGCAGGGGCAGCGGCGGCGGCTGTCACGGCCGGGCTGACCTGCCTTGCGGCGGTAGCGCCCGAGGCTGAGCCTGAGGCCGGTTTCGCCTGCCTCGCCGCGCTTTTGACGGCGACCGCCGCAATTGGCACACAGATCGGGGCTCTTGAGGCACTGATCGGCTGTGAGAAGAACGCCAAATGCCCGAACAGGGGGCAAATTGCGCGGCAGGAGCGCGAACTCCGGAAGCTGCAACAGGAGCGACGGCAGTTCCAACAGGAACTGAACCAGTCGGAGCGCGTGATAAAGCCACCCAGACATTTTCGTCTTTAGTGTTTGTCCGGTTAGATTCGGCCCCAGAGCGGGGCAGCGGTTATATTCGTTTTATGAAAGGGTCTCCTATGGTGACCGCAGTAAACGGGCGTAAGAGGGCTAGGGCGGTCTTGGCTGGTTGTTACGCTGCAATGCTTTTTGCCGAGGTTTGCACGGTGGCCAGCGTCATCATATTGCGGGGCCGCTTTTGGCAGCTCCAGCTTGGGGAGGTGGTAACAGGGGCCATTGCCGTAGTATCTTTCGGCGGCGTGCTGTTCAAGTACGGGTGGCAGAGGACAAGCCTATGGTGTGCGCCGCCTCCCGATCCGCCAAGGGGACCGTCCGGAGGTCAGGGAGTCGTAAGGGGTGATATCGATCAGCAATAGAAGGAGAGTGAGGAATACGCGGAAGACCGATTCGCCGCGCGACGCGGGACCGAGGTGGTGACATCCGTCGATCCCAGGGCCGGTCACAAAAAACGCCGGGGCGTGAAACGGTAACCGCGTGTCGCGTCGCGGAAGCGGGCGGCTCTCGCGATGTCGCTTTGTGATCCGCACGGGACGGGTTAGTATTTGGACGTTGGAACAATTTGGATTTTGCGAACGGTTTATGGTTCCACTGAACGAACAATTTCACCACAACGGCACGCCGCCGAGGTTACAGGGGACAGGGGCGGGACGAGTATTCAGGAGTTGGGAGTTAGGAGTTAGAAGGCTTCGGAATCGCTGCGCCGCTAAATGCGAGATGCCGGACGCAGGCTGCAGGTTACAGCGGGACGGGGAAACCGTGGGCGTTTGCAATCTTCGTGGACCAAGGAGCACGGATCAGAAATTCGGAAGGTCCGATGACTTGTTCATTGATCATTGCTCATTGGTTATTGGGCACGGCGGTGGTGCACACGGCAATACGCTGATCTTCACTGGCCCCGGCTCGGATGGCGTATGGTTCAGGGATGGCGATACGCAATCGTCTCGTGCGGAAAAATTGCCGACACTTCGCAACGGCGGGAAAATTATCTTTTTCCTCCTTTGCGGGTGAGGCTCCGGCCGATGGGAAACTAACCCCGAATTCCGGCGGCCCATAGGGTCAGGGCTGCTCCGGTTGCGGCGGCGATCAAAATGGCGGTGCGCATCAGCCAGATGCGACGCGTGAACTGCTTTTGCTTAACCGGTGATTCCGCCAATGCGGCCAGCAGGTCTACCCGATTTTGCATGCTCGGATGCATCCATCCCGCACGATCGCGTGGGCGATTGGCGATGCCCACCAACATAGTCAGGCTTTCAGAAAAAATTCTGGCTCCGGCCTGGGCCGGCGTTTCCTGCGTGATCATCGCCGTGATCGTGCCCAGGTGATCGACGCGCGGGGTGGGAATGACGGTGTTATCAGGGTGTAAATATTCCCCTGCATAGGCTGCCGGCACCAGCACGGTGGCACCCACGCGGTCGGCAATATGCCGGGCGGCAAACCAATCGGCCTGGTGTTCGCATAATCGGCTTACCCGAGAAAAGCCGAAGACCAGCAGCAGGCCCACAATTGAAAAATTCAGCAGCATGGCGGTGTTATCGCTTAATGACCAGTAATTTCCCGCCCAGAGAGATATTCCCGTTCCCAATAGATCGGCGGCGGTAAAGGTCAGCAGGTACCACCAGATATGCCGATGGTAGCCATGCCCAACTTCATGCGCAAAGACGGCTTCTACCTGCTGGGGTTCCAGGCGTTCCAGAAGCAGGTCTGTAAGTAGAAAATATCGGCACCAGGGCAGCAATCCCAGGATCGCAGCGTTGGGAATCCGGTAATACGTATTCCATATTCGTATATCCATGAATCCAACTTTTTTGCGACGGGATAAATCCTCCAGCCGCGTGCGCAGTGGTCCGGACGGAAGCCGGGTTGTGCGCCAATAGCGCACGATGATCGCCGGCAAAATCAGAAAGAGAACCATCGCCGGCAGCAGCGATGCGATGGCCGACCAATTCCCCAGATTCAGACGCTGCAACATCGCGGTAAAGGGAATCGTCAGCAGATCAAACCCCAGCAGCACCACCAGCAATGACATGCCATGACGGAATTGCATATCCACGTACTGCATGCGGGAAGGCAGGGCATGCGTTGGTAAATCTTCATCCGTCTGGCCTAGTTCGGCGACGTTGTGGATTCGCACTTCCAGCGGATATTCCAGATACCATATCGCCAGCCATGTCGCCACCGGAGCGATCAGCCAGATCACAGAGGGCAGCATTGGAACAGGGCGAGTATTCCAGTGGTATTTAACCAGGTAGCCGAACCCAAATAACCACAAATCAGCGGCCAGCAGCATGATGTTGAACGCAGTCAGACGGCGGAGAGTTTTCTGAATTGCGATGGCGGCTTCAAAAGTTGAAATACGCCCGTTACGCAGTTGGTGATCCAGGCGGGCAAAGCGCCGTTGGCCCCGAATGAGAAGTCCGCCGTGGGCCAAAATCACCAACAGAACGACCATGAACGGGGAAAAGTGAATCGGCGGTCGCTGGGGGGCACTGTCAAACGCCGCGACCATCAAGAGAAGAATAATAACCTGCAGCGGAGCAATCATTATTCCATATTACCCGAATTATACTGCCGAGGTAAAAGCGGTTTAATAACTCATACGGATAAACAATCCCAGAATTGTTGCGTCACTGTGTGTCCCGGCCGGTTGAGCATACCGAGTTCCTGCAAAAATGCTGTTGATCACTGCGCCAACTTCATAATGGCCTCGGTTGACAGGAATGTGAAATACTCCATTTAACGGGTAAGTCAGAACCGTGCCAACAAACGTGCCCAGGTAGCCATCCCGATAAGTTCTTTGATTGACATCCAGTCGCTTTTCATCATGAATAAATGAAACGCTCAACGGCGAATAAATAGTCAGGCCGCCGGTATGCGGAACCACGAAAATCGGATTCATCCCCACTTCAAAATATTGCCCAGCCCCGCTGGTGTAGTAGGCTCCATTATAGTCAAAGCCCACCAGCACAAACGGCTGAAACGCAAATTGGCCCAAATAGGGGGTATCATTGAAGCTCACGCGGATAAAAGCTTCCTGGCTGTCGGTCTGTCCGCGGCTGATGATCTGGTTGGCCAGAGGATTGGCGGACGGTACAAAATAGCGGCTTACGGGCGTAATGTAATTGGTGTAACCGGCATCAATCCGGAACATGTCCATGATGTCATACTGATATCCGAGGGTAATATCAGCTTCCGTAAAATTGCTGGTGGGAACATAGCCGATATTGCCGCCCGTAACGGGTTGGCCGGCGACTCCCCGTGACAGGGCATTGATGTACGGATTGCGAATATCATAGGAATAATCTTCAAATGTCCGCAGATACGCCGTCCCCCATTTTTTCAGGCTTAGACTTATCCGCGTGACATTTTGCAAATTGGGCCGGTTGGGCGATACATCATGATACCTGAACCAGTAATCATTATAGTATCCAAACTCTGTAGTAAAGTACCAAGTGCGCTGATGAGCGTGATAGGCCGCAAGAGATGGTGTGGCACCTGTTCCTTTCAGATTCATGTTATTGCCCTGTCCAAAGTTGGGCGTGGGTAATGGCATCATGCCGTTATCCACGCCGGCGCCCCACGCCGGTCCAGCGGCCAGCGTTGTCGCCAAAAGCAATCCGTAGAGGGCCAATTTATTCGTCATACATGCTACCTCGCGACTTACGGCGCGACCGTCTGCAACGTCTGCTGATTAGTAATGCCTGCCTGCGGGAAACCGGCTGGCCACAGGCTTACCATGGCAGCTGTGGTGGCAGTATCGGCATTATAGGCCAATGTTATGCCGACATAAAACCGTGGAATTTCACGTACCAGAGTAAAATCCGTCGCGACATTGTGACTTAGCGCAAAATCGTAGCTTTCCGAGGCGGCAATGGTATATTTGCGCGTGAGCTTATAGGAAATCGCCGCAGTCCACTGATCCGAATCGACTGCCCGGATATACCGATTACCCAGGAAGTAGCTTAAGTTCGGTGATTGGTTCACTTCCACGCCCGAGTCGAGTTGCTCAAGCTGCTGCAAATCAATATTCCAGCTTTCATCCGCCAGGAATTCCACGTTCGCACCAATGCGCCACGAGAAATTGGCATTAATGCTGTCCGCAATCTGGCTTAGTTCCGGGCGGCTCCAGTCATAGTAGCCGATCAGCGGATTGCCAAAATCACTGGTGGAAAATGGTGCCCCTGCATATTGCGGATTATTCGGATTAAAAGGCCCGGATAAATTATGATTCCAAAAGACATCGGCCGCCACGTTAAAGGTGATCCAGTCCACATTCTGGCGGTGTCCTTTGCGTCCACGCTTGGTTTGCAGGGTTTGCCGCAAAGCGAATTCCGCTCCGCTGGCGTCGGTAATGCCTTCCACATTGCGGTCAAAGGGTTGCAGATACCCCTGTTGCACATTGGCACCGGTGGCAAACATGCTGACCTCCGGTTCAATAATATGCCGCAACTGATCAACATCCAGCAAATCGGACTTCACGTTCGGATACACCTTCCAGAACGTAGTGGAACTGCGGAACCCGACGGTTCCCCACGCCCGGGTTGTGCCGCCGCCCAACTGATTGTTAACCACCGGGAAACTCGTGTCCCAGTATGTCAAGCGTCCACTGACAAACGGATCAAATTGCACCGGTCCAACCGCCATGGGAAAGTCGATTTCCTGTCGCGAATCCAATCGTGCTACCGGTTGATCTGTCCAGCCATTGCTCAAGTAATATTGCGAGAATGTTTCATTGGGATTTAATCCCGGAAAATTCAACTCCAAGGCCCGCACGCCCGAAGTAGTGTTGCTGAACTGATCATTCATAATTCCGCCGCTGCTGTCACTGAAATAGGTGAACAGCCCCAGGATTTTATCGCCCTCGCGGTAATAATGCACTTCAGGGTAGCGCTGCACAGAATATTCATTGTTTTCCAAATCTGCATTGGTTATAAAGCCGCTAAGATTCCATTTCCCCAGTGCGGTAAATGCCTCCGTATCATGTTGCTGTTTGACATAAATGGAGGTTTGTTGCTCGGGAGCCGACGAATAGACGTTTTGAAAATACTGCTCCAGATAATTCGGATCGGAAACGTAACTTCCTTCCACCGCCACGGTCCACTGGTTCGAAAGTTGCTGCATGTGCCGGAAGGAAATATAGCCGCGGGTGTGCTGAGTGACCGGTAAATTATCTCGATTGGCTCCAAGTTGATCGGTGCCCGTGTCATATATTAAC
>JAJZDN010000148.1 GCA_021805985.1 Planctomycetota bacterium
TTTAAGATAGATTGGCAAGTGGGAGGGTGGCAACAGCCAACTGTGCTTTTTGAATTCAATCATATCCATCTCGCGTCACTGTTAAGCCTGAACGGATTCATATCGGTAGCGCTTAACTTCTTCTTCTGTTCTTTAGATTATACCACGACTTGGACTTCTGTCCGACCGGCATTACATAGTAAGCATTCCTTGGTACGGGTTACAGATTCAGTACATGCAGCAATTGCAGTAGATGCAGTATTTGCGGTACATTCAGTAGCGCCAGCGCTTCCGCCCCATGCTCGATGCCAGATGCTGAATGCTAAATGCCGCGAAGCGCCATGGATTCCAAAGCCTTCTAACTCCTAACTCCTCCCAACTCTTTATAGGGCCTATGGTTGCACGTTCTAGCCAACACTCTTGCACGTTTTAGCCTAACACCCCGTGCGCCTTCGAGCGTACACTTATCTTTAGACGCCAGTGTTCATTGGCTCAAGAACGATAAGATGGCACCGGTGCCATCTTCTGATTAATAGAATTTTCGACTCTATATTTGCTGATTGTTCGGCCAGTGTGGAGAAGAAACAATTAAATCGTTTTTTTGAAAAGGAGGGTGCGGGGCGATAAAAGTTTTCCAGGGACAGGTTCCCACTTGGCTCGATGAGACAACTGGGTAGTTTTGGCAGTCCTCGATTCCATTTTTGTCGGCCATTGCGGCTGGCATGGAGAAGAGATGAATAATTGTTATTAAGGAACGAAGTAATGAAATCCATGAAAAACACACTTTTATTGGCAATCGTTGCCGCGGCGTGCGCAGCGGTCGGTACGGCCCAGGCGAATGTTGTCAACGTTCAGTTCGCGGGGACCGGTGCTTATGCGGCCGGGTCATATAGTGGCAACAAAGGTGCCTACACGAGCGATAACGTGCCCGCTCCGACCTGGAATGTTTTCACCGTAGCGCCTGGTGGCACCAGTGGCTCCATGAGCAATCTTGTCGCCTCGAATAATACGGCTACCACCGAAGCCGTTAGCTTTACCTCTGCGGGCAGTTATAACAGTGTTGGTACCCCAACGAGCCCATACAGCAACCTTTTGAACGGATTTCTTGTAACCTACGGGCCCTCCACTGTCACACTCACGGGTCTGACTGATAATGGCAACTACCAACTTTACCTGTATGGCCAGAACGGGGGCTTCAACAGCGTGGGCTCCACCTTCTCCATCAGCACCGGCACTGGCAGCCCGATCACCGGCAGCAACGCGGTTACGGCTGCCCACGCCGCCCAGTCTGGCACCTTCCAGGAAAATGCCAATTACGTGATTTTCAATGCCACGGCGAACAGCCTGGGAACTCTGGGGATAAATTATGTGGCAACACCTAACACGCCACAGGGCGCTTTCAACGGTCTGCAGGTCATCAGCACTACCGCGGTTCCCGAACCGGCCTCTCTGGGCCTCTTGGGCGCAGGTGCGTTAGGGCTATTATTATTGGGCCGCAAACGCAAGACCGCCTGAAGCGGCTGGCATAGGCTATAAGTAAAACAGGCGGGCCGGACGGGAGATTCCCTCCGGCCCGCCTTTTAAAAACCTGATAAAGGATGGCCATGATGATGGCTACAACAATGAATATCATCTTGTGCCCTTGGGCCGGTAATAGCCGATAATCTTTTAATAGAAGGAGTAATCAGATGTTAAATTCTCCAAACCATGCAGATCGTGCATTCAGAGCCGAGGGATCCATAAGCGTAAAAACTAACTCCCGTGCGCACTATGGCTTTACATTGATAGAATTGCTGGTGGTGATTTCGATCATTGCTTTGCTTATTGCGTTGCTGCTGCCGGCACTGGCCAAAGCCCGGCGCCTGGCCAACACGACAGTGTGTGCCAGCAACCTGCGGCAACTCAGTATCGCCTATGCGGAATATGTACAATCCAGTGCAGCCAGCAGCCGCGGCTTTGTTTATTCTTACGGGGCCGCCACCGGCCCCTATATTTTTTGGGATACCGCGTTGGCCCCATTTTTGGGTGGTTCGAACGTCGCTTACCCTACCACCGGTTGGCAAACTATTGACCCTCCAATTCCGGCCACGGAAGTTGCCCTTTTACATTGCCCGTCGACCCAGATCCAGACTCCCGCCTCTTTTAACTGGAGCGCCGCACCGTTGGATCCCTACGGAACCGCCACCACGCCTTGGAATTTCTACGGTAATGGAGAACTTGCAAGTTATGGCTTCAATGGCTGGATGTTGAACTACCAGGAAAGTCCCTCCGGAGGGCAAAATGATCTGGGGTATTTTTCATCTCCCATCAATCAATCCTACTTCTGGCCCAATAGCCAATCCATTCCCGACGCCAACGCTCCGTTGTTTGCCGATTCACTCTGGATGATTCCTCTTCCCCATCCCACCGATGCAGTTCCGGTTGATCTGGCCGGTGGCTCTCTCGCGGATCGCTCCTCTGCGGGCCAGATGTGGGAATATTGTTTTAATCGCCATCAACTGGGCATTAATGTGGCCTTTGCCGATGGGCATGTGGAGCACGTTCATGATGGCGATCTGTGGACTTTGGAATGGTACGCCGGCTGGAATCCAAGGCAAACAAAAGTCATGCCGAATTGAGCTGGGAATTAGAAGCTAGAAGTTAGGAGTTGGAAGTTAGCCGGCGGCATTGTGCCGCCGCGCTTGGTGAAGCCTTCAGAAACAACCGTCGGCAAACAACCAACGCTCCACTAAGGACACACAGCTCCCAGACACCAGTAAACAGTAAGCGAAACCGAAGGCCATGATTAATTAATTCTTACAGCGGACAAAGCTTATTATGCCAAATTCAGAATGGGGTCCAGTGGACACTGGAGCTTCTCGTCGCAATTTTCTTAAAGTATTGACCGCTGCATCGGTGGCCACAACGCTGGCACCGGTCATAAGCGCTACCTCGCAAGCATACGCTGAAGAAAATAGCATCCCCCTGCGCGGACCCGCCGCCCAGGAGAATATATTACTGGGAATATGCTGACCCGGTGGCGAACTTTTAAGGCGAACTTTTGAGGATTCATTTCATGTGCAGCGGTTCTTTTCAAACTAAGCTCATGCCGATGGCAGTGGCGCTACTTCTGGGCCTCTGGCCAAGGGTTTCGCCTGCGGCCATGCCGATTATCACCCGGCACGCCGGATATTCGGATCATGCGGCAAATTTACATCCCGGAGGCGGCACCGCTTCGCAGGCAGCTGCGCCGCTACAGCCGGCATGGGGGGCACTTATTCCAGCGGCAGATCGCATTAAGCCTGCACTTGGGCCACATACAGCGGCGCGAGCTGATGCGCCCAGCCATCTGCGTTGCCAATGGCTGCGCGACCCCATTGGCATTCAGCAATTGCATCCGCTGCTGACCTGGCAGCCGCCGCAGCGATCCACTCTGGGAAACGAATGGTTCTACCAGATTCAGGTAACCGATAGTCCAGACCGGCTACAAGCCGCGAAATCGTTGATCTGGGATTCAGGCAAGCAACAGGTTAACCGGTTTTTTCTTCCTGAATATCACGGGCCGAAGCTCGCCGCCTTCACAAAATATTTCTGGCGCGTGCGTGTGTGGGGGGATGCTGGCTGGAAATCCCAATGGAGCCATTTCGGCAGTTTTACCAGTGGTCCGCTCGTGGCGTCGGAGTGGCGCGGTTCCTGGATTACTTATCATCCGCATGTTCACAACGTATTCTATTCCACTGCCCATAATGCTTATTTCGGATTGCCGCTTCCGAAAAAGAGAATTCACGCCCACTGGCGGCAAACGGAACCGTGCCCGATCTTCCGTAAGATATTTCGCGTGCCCGGCGGACTTCAACATGCCTCTATGTATATTGCGGCTCTGGGCTACTGGACCCTGCGCATCAACGGCAAAAAAGTCGGCCCCGGTGAACTGGAATCCACGCTTTACAACTACAGCAAAACCGTACCTTTTCAAACGTTTGATGTCACGGCCTTGCTGCACAAACGACATCGCAATGTTGTTACCGTCGCGTTGGGCAACGGCTGGTACAACCTGATGGAACGCGATGTCTGGGGCTGGCAGCACGCAAGATGGCGGGCTTGGCCGCGCGTCTTGATGAATTTGCGGATGACCACAAGCAAGGGCTTGGTCAAAACAGTGGCGACTAATACATCCTGGCAGGCGGCTCCGGGGCCGCGCCTCGCGGATGGTGAATATAATGGTGAAGTTTATTCCGCGGCGACCGTGATTCCCGGGTGGAATAATCCGCGTGCCGCACTGCTGCCCTCGGCCCATGCGGTTGTAGGGCGGCCTCCCGCGGGAATACTGAAATCGCAGCTCATGCCGCCCTGCGAAATCATGCATACATTTTCCCCGGTATCCGTTACACAGCCGCAACGGCACGTTTTTGTGGTTAAATTTCCAATTAATATGGCTGGTTGGGTCACGCTTACCGCGCGCGGCCGCCCCGGAGTGCCAGTGGTGCTGCGCTATGCCGAAGAGATAAATGCCCAGGGGCTGGCCGACCGCAGTTCCATTTCTGGTTTCGCCTTTACTGGTAGTTTTCAGACCGATACTTATATTCCCGACCGGCGGGGAGTCTTCACGTATCATCCTCATTTTGGTTACAATGGATTTCAATATGTCCAAATCAATGGATTGGCGTCGCGGCGCGATTTAATATCCATTCAGGCCGACTTTATTCACACCGCTTTTCATCGGGGCGGTGTATTTTGGAGCGGCAATGCGCTGTTGAATGCCATCTCGGTAGCCGCAGGGCATAGCTATTGTTCCAATTTTATGGGCTACCCTACGGACTGTCCTACGCGGGAAAAAAATGGATGGACCGGCGACGCGTGGCTGGCGGCGGTGCAGGGCATATTGAGCTATCATAATCCCCTGGGCTATAGCAAGTGGCTCAATGATTGCGCCAACACGCAAAGCCCCAACGGCGGGCTGAGGGTTATCATGCCCGATCCTACCGACTGGGACTGGGGAACCGATCCGGACTGGGAAAGCGCCATGGAGTTTATTACATGGTATGACTATGAATATTATGGTAACGGGCGGATCATCAAGGAACATTACAATGGCATAAAACGATATTTCCTTCTCGTATTTTCATTGGCGAAAAATGACGTTCTTCCCGATGGAGCCGGCATTGGCGATTGGGACAGCGCTGCCAAGCACCGTCCATCGGTCGCGTTTTCCAGTACCTGTATTTTGTATCACGATGCCCGACGCCTTGTTCAGATGGCGCATATTTTGCATAAACCCCGAGACGCACATGCTTTCCTTTTGGATGCCCGGGCGATTCGCAGCGCGTTTAACAAGCGCTTTTATAAAGGTGGAGGCGTATATGAAAATGGTGGCGAAACTGCGGAAGCCATGCCGCTGTATTACAGGATAGTTACAAAAGCTCAGCGTGCCGCGGTGACGAAACGACTGGTCAACTGCGTGCATCAGCATCTGGACCACCCCGTTCTGGGCATCCTTGGGTCCAAATGTCTGTTCCGCGCATTAAGCCGATATGGACATAGCACGCTGGCCTATCGCATCGCCACACAAACGACCTATCCCAGTTATGGCCAATGGATTCTTCACGGTGCCACAAGTCTTTGGGAAAACTGGGGCCTGCATCCCGGTACGAAAAATCACATCATGTTCGGTGATGTGGTGGGATGGATGTACAATGATCTGGCAGGCATAAATCCGGACCCCAAGGATCCGGGCTTTCGAACGATTTTGCTGACCCCTCATCTGGTCCGCGCTTTGCCATGGGCGGGCGCAACGTACGACAGCCGCTTCGGAACAATTTCCAGTTCCTGGCGCTGGCATGGCTCACAGGTTTCCTTGCGTCTGGAAATCCCTTCAGGAAGCACCGCCCTTGTCACCTTACCGAATGCCGGGAAGAAGGCCATTATTTGCAACGGCAAGACGCTGGCTCCGGGTGGAGTTGGCGTGCTGGCAATCTACCCATCGCAATCCACGCACGGGCCTGCGACGATTGACCTCGCATCAGGGCGCTACACATTGTTCTGGCGTCCAGTTGGGATCCGATAAATTGCGAAAGCCTCAACACGTGGCCCAGTATTACGGCAAAGATTTAACGCCTGTCCTGAAATTTCGCTGAAGCATTACTGTGGATGCAATTGCCTGCGATACTGCGTGGCTGAAAGTCCCCAGTGGGCCTTGAATCGGCGAGCGAAGTGAAACGCGTCGGGCCAGCCAACGATATCAGCAATGGCACCAATGGGTTGGTCCGTGCGCAACAGCAAATCGGCGGCCCGTTCAGCTCGAAGTCTGGTTAGATAGTGCATAGGCGAAA
>JAJZDN010000041.1 GCA_021805985.1 Planctomycetota bacterium
TGGAAATTTCATCGTTTCTGTCATACTGTTACCCATGGTGGCGTACTCCTAAAAAAGAACATTGAAAACACCCTTTAGGTTACGCCGCCTCTTTTCTCCCGTCCACAACTTTTAATAGTAGCCCCGCTGATATAACCGTCGTCGGCGAGGCAGACAATGGACGAGATGCCTTACAATCGGCCGTGCGCCTCAGACCCGATGTCGTTATCATGGATATGGCCATGCCCGACCTTAATGGCATAGAAGCCACTCGGCAACTCACCGGCGCGGTTCCCGGCATCCGAGTGCTGGCGCTGTCCGCTTACAGCGACGAAGAGTATGTTCTGGCAGTATGCCAGGCTGGCGCAGCGGGATACATTGTAAAGCATTCCGCCGCCACCGAATTGATTTCAGCCATTCGGGAGGCCATGAAAGGCAACGCGTATTTCAGCCCGGCCATCGCCAAATATTTCACGCGCCATACAGCCACTGGTTTGCGCAGCCCGCAAAGTGGGATGGCACGTGGCAAAGGTCTGACGCCACGGGAAAGAGAAGTTCTGCAACTGATTGCCGAGGGAAGATCCAATAAACAAATTGCAGCCAAGCTCGCCATCAGCATTAAAACCGTGGAAAAACACCGCCAGTCGGTCATGGACAAGCTTGATATCCATGATATCGCCGGGCTGACCCGATACGCTCTGGGTAGAAGGATAATCGAAAATGAGAATCATTCTTCTACCCCCTGACTTCGGCGCACCTTTACCGGTCCAGTGCTCCTGGGGGCGGGGTGAAATCCCCGCAAATCTGGGGCTATTACCTACTACAAATCTCCATATGTTCTTTGGTAATATAGTTCCATGCAGGTTGAATGCTTTCCTAAGAGCATTCAAAAATCCAGCCTTTGCTACGGGGCCGGTACCTGAGGAAATAAAGAGGTAGACAGCGAGTTTAACAGGCGACTTGAACGGTCCCTTGTAGTTGGAAAAGAACAGGAGTAATAGTTATGGTATCAGTTGCGGTTGCATCGGACACAGATTTTGCCGAAGCCTTATCGCCTGAAAGGTCTTACGGATTGCCGCGTACGGCAATCGGGGATATCGTCAGCAGCGCACCGTCCATGGAGAGGGTTCTGGACTTGATTCGCCGCGCCGCTGCGGTGCAGACTACCGTGCTGATCGGGGGCGAATCCGGAACTGGAAAGGATGTTGTCGCCCGCACCATTCACGATTACAGCCCCCGGAAAGATCGCCCCTTCATAGCGATGAACTGTGCCGCAATACCCGACACGCTGGCGGAAGCGGAACTCTTTGGACATGAAAAAGGTGCCTTCACCGGGGCCGCGGCCTCGCGCATCGGACTATTTCAGGCGGCAGAAGGCGGGACGCTCTTCATTGATGAAATTGGTGATCTTCCGCTGTCCCTGCAGGCTAAATTCCTGCGGGTGCTTGAAACACGCGTAGTGACGCCTCTGGGCGGACATCGGGAAATTCCCATTGACGTGCGGATTATCGCCGCCACGAATCGGGACTTGGAGTCCATGGTAGCCAAAAAGTTGTTTCGCGAAGATTTATTCTATCGGCTCAATGTCATCGCCATACATTTGCCTCCTTTGCGTGAACGCCTCGAAGACATTGAGTTGCTGGCCCTTCATTTCCTCGACCGTGTTAACGCCCGTAACGGCACGCACGTCACGCATATTGCTCCGGCAGCGCAGGAACGCCTGCGTCACTATTACTGGCCCGGTAATATAAGAGAACTGCTCAACGTTATTGAGCGGGGCGTCGTTTTTTGCAGGGGGACAGTTTTGGAAGCTGAGGATATATCCTTGTCCGAAATTCCCAGAGAACAATCTGGATCCATGGTTTATGCAAGCATACCCGAGTTGCATTTCAATCAGGATAATGATGATTTTCCAACGTTGAAAAATCTGGAAGAGACGGCCATTGCCTCAGCCTTGGTTCGATTCCCCAATAACCGCTCAAGGGCGGCCCGAGCGCTGGGTATCAGCGTTCGGACGCTTCAGCGAAAGCTCGCCACAAAAAACCCGGCCTTTAATACGGTTCCAACCCGGTACCCACGGTATCTGGCGATTGGAGGATAATATGGTGGATATCAAGGGCTATTAGTTGACTACCTCCCATACTCGCGTTAAGCCAGGGAAGCGTCTATACTACCGGACTGTTTTTTCCTGGACCTTGGAGCGTATGGAATGAAAGCGGAGGAACGACACGAACTGCAACAGAATGATCTGGTCGGAGGTGCGGCCGGATTATATATGTTTATTCGTAAATACGGGATCTACGTCCTCTTGGCCGTGGCCATTATTGTTCTGGTCCTTGAACTGATTCAGCTGCATAAGGCCAATCAAGCACGAAAAGTGCAGGAAGCAGCCATGGCGCTTCAGCAGGCACAAACCCCCAGGCAAATACAAAATACCGTACTTAACAACTACAAAATCCCGGCCGTCTCCGCACAGGCCTATATTCGCATCGGGGATTTTTATCTCAATTTAATTGCTTTGGGGAATCCTCCCGCCGGTCTGGAAAAAGTAAAGGCCACCAAAGCGCAATCCATTGCTGCGGCGGAAAAGGCGTTCAACACCGTAATCACAAAATTTCCGAAAGAGACTTTGCCGGTGGCGCGGGCTAAACTTGGCCTGGCTTTAGCGGATGAAGATGCCGGCCAATGGAGCAAGGCTGCGGCGATTTATAAAACATTCACTTCAGCCCACACCGGTTCCATTGACCAATCATTTGCACCTGTGGCGCAATACCGCTTAGATCACTTAAAACTCTGGGCGCAGCCCGTACTGGTTGGCCCGGCACAAACCCAGCCCGCGGCAACCGCACCAGTTGCTTCGGCACCATCTGCTTCAGAACCCGCTGCAAAATCCGTCGCTCCGGCACCGGCCCAGTAGCCGCCGCAAACAGCATGTGATGCAATGAAGCGAATCGCCCCGTTACGATTGATACGGAACGGGCCGTATGCGATTGCATATAATTTCCGGGACCACGCTTCGCATCCAACCATGACGCTGCCGCGTCAGGCTACATTCAATTTCGGTAACCCCGTGTTGCGTTCGACCGTGGCATGGCCTGTTTATTCATCTGCACCGCTGTTGGCGGTGTAATAATTCGGGCTTTCCCGTGTGATGGTAATATCATGCGGGTGGCTTTCCACCATGCTGGCGTGGGTGACACGCACGAACCGCGACTTATTTTGTAATTCCTCAATGGTTCTTGCACCGCAATAGCCCATGCCTGCACGCAGGCCGCCGACCATCTGATAGACAAAATCTCCCAGGGGCCCGCGATAATGCACCAGCCCCTCCACACCTTCCGGCACAAGCTTACTGGATTGCCGCACGCCGGCCTGCCCGTAACGATCGGCCGAACCTTGCACCATGGCACCCATCGACCCCATGCCACGATAACTTTTGAAGCGCCGGCCGCGGTGAATCACCAGTTCGCCGGGGCTTTCATCCAGACCGGCAAACAGTGACCCCATCATGACGGCATTAGCCCCCGTGGCCAAGGCCTTGGTGATGTCTCCGCTGTGGCGTATGCCGCCATCGGCGATCACCGGTACTCCGCGCGGAGCAGCAACCGCAACCACGTTCATGATGGCTGTAATCTGTGGCACGCCTACCCCGCTGACGATTCGCGTGGTGCAGATACTGCCGGGGCCAATGCCCACCTTCACAGCATCCGCCCCGGCATCAATCAGATCCTTGGCGGCCTCGGCGGTGGCGATGTTGCCGGCGATAACATCAATATCAAATTTCCGTTTCACTTCACGCACCGTGTCAATGACATTGGCGGAGTGGCCATGCGCGGTATCCACCACCAGTACATCCACGCCCGATTCAATCAGTGCCGCCACACGGTCAAATTGCTTGACTCCCACCGCCGCCCCTACCCGCAGGCGGCCCCGGGCGTCTTTGCAGGCGCGGGGAAATTGATGCGTTTTATCAATATCCCGCATGGTAATCATGCCGCAGAGCCGATGCTGATCATCCACCAACAGCAGCTTTTCCACGCGCGCGTTATTCAACAGAATTTCCGCTTTCTCCAGCGACGTGCCCGGCGGTGCGGTGATCAGGTTGGTGCGGGTCATTAATTCGCGGACCGGATGGTTGTCATCCCCCTCTATAAATTTCAAATCCCGCCGCGTTAAAATCCCCACCAAAGCCTTATTATCAGGGTTCACGATGGGTATACCGCTGATATTCTGTTCCTTCATGATCTGCCGGGCGCGGCCGACCGTGGCGTCGGGTGGTAAGGTTAACGGGTCGGTGATGATGCCATTGGCAGACCGTTTCACTTTTTCCACTTCAGTGCGCTGCTGTTCAATGGACATATTTTTATGAATGCACCCCAGTCCCCCTTCCTGTGCCAGCGCAATAGCCAAGGCGGCTTCCGTAACGGTGTCCATGGGGGCGGAAATAAGCGGTAAATTAAGCTCAATTCGCCGCGTGAGGCGCGTGCGCGTGTCCGCTTCGGAGGGCACACAGTCACTGCGGCCCGGCACCATCAGGACGTCATCAAAGGTAAAGCCTTCGCCGATAATTTTATTCAGGTTTTCCATGTAGCAATAATGCCCGCCCCGGTGCGCAAAGTCAACCGCCTGCAAATTTTAACGCTTTAGGGCCCTCAGGCCCGCCCCGCGGGGCGGCTCCGTGACGCCACGCTCCGCGATGCGATAATGCAACGCGATTCGCGCGGCGATAGCGCGATACAATGCAACACGCCGCGGCCGCCGAGCACCGGATGGTAATCCGGTGGTTGATCCAGTGCCGCGAACCAACCACCGGGTTATCACCACGGTGCTCCACAACGCCACGCTCCGCGCTGCGATAATGCAACGCGATTCGCGCGGCGATAGCGCGATACAATGCAACGCTCCGCGCCCGGGAGCACCGGATGGTAATCCGGTGGTTGATCCCGTGCCACGAACCAACCACCGGGTTATCACCACGGTGCTACATAACGCCACGCATCGCGATGCGATAATGCAACGCGATTCGCGGCGGCGATATCGCAATACAATGCAACGCACCGCGCCCCGGGAGCACCGGATGACAATCCGGTGGTTGATCCAATGCCACGAACCAACCACCGGGTTATCACCACGGTGCTACATAACGTGACGCTCCGCTATGCGATAACGCAACGCGATTCGCGCGGCGATAGCGCGATACAACGCAACGCACCGCGCCCCGGGAGCGCCGAATGGTAATCCGGTGGTTGATCCAGTGCCACGAACCAACCACCGGGTTATCACCACGGTGCTCCATAACGTGACGCTCCGCGCGGCGATAACGCAATGCGATGCAACGCGCCGCGCCCCGGGAGCACCGGATGGTAATCCGGTGGTTGATCCAGTGCCACGAACCAACCACCGGGTTATCACCACGGTGCTCCATAACGTGACGCATCGCAATGCGATAATGCAACGCGATTCGCGCGGCGACAGCGCGATACAATGCAACGCACCGCGCCCGGGAGCACCGGATGGTAATCCGGTGGTTGATCCCGTGCCACGAACCAACCACCGGGTTATCACCACGGTGCTCCATAACGTGACGCATCGCGATGCGATAATGCAACGCGATTCGCGCGGCGATAGCGCGATACAATGCAATGCGATGCAACGCACCGCGCCCGAGAGCACCGGATGGTAATCCGGTGGTTGATCCCGTGCCACGAACCAACCACCGGGTTATCACCACGGTGCTCCATAACGTGACGCTCCGCGATGCGATAACGCAACGCGATTCGCGCGGCGATAGCGCGATACAACGCAACGCTCCGCGCCCGGGAGCACCAGATGGTAATCCGGTGGTTGATCCAGTGCCACGAACCAACCACCGGGTTATCACCACGGTGCTCCATAACGTGACGCACCGCAGCAAGGGCTTGTTGCGGCGATTTTCGTGCCTACAATGCTTTACGTGACTTCGTTGTTTAGGAAAACAATCGTATGAATACCAGCCCCATTCCCGATCCGCCTGTTGATGTTCCCGCCACCCCCGAGCCGCAATCACTGGTGCTGGCCGGTGGGTGCTTCTGGTGCGTGGAAGCTGTCTATCGGCAGCTGCGCGGCGTGCAGGAAGTTATGTCAGGCTACGCCGGGGGCGCAGCGGACACGGCAAACTACCGCGCCGTTTGCACCGGACGCACGGGCCATGCTGAGGCCGTGAAAATTACCTTTGATTCGTCCGTTATCACAGCCGGCCAACTGCTGAAAATCTTTTTTACTATCGCCCATGATCCCACTGAATTGAATCAGCAGGGCAATGATGTCGGCACGCAATATCGCTCGGCCATTTTCTACAGTGACCAGCAACAGCATGATGTTGCAGCAGATTATATCCAAAAGCTCGAAGGCGCTCGCTTTTTTTCTGACGCCATTGTCACCAAGCTGGAACCCTTGGAAACGTTTTACCCCGCTGAGGAATATCATCAGGATTACGCAGCGATAAATCCGCAGCAACCCTACATCGCGTGCGTAGCGCTGCCCAAGGTAGAAAAGCTCCGGGCCATGTTTCCGGAATTACTGAAAGCCTCCGCAACATAGTGAGTCCCGTCGTATCCGCGGTATCCGCGCAATCCGCGGTTCAGCCCCATTGGAATCGGATATAAAATAATCGCCCTGGGCCCGGAGAGGCTCCTGGAATCTCGAAACGCGGTTTGCAAGTCAAAATAGGCTATAAAAAGACCGCGGATTACGCCGATCACGCGGATAAACTCCGGGCTGCCATGCCTCGGGATCTTCATAGGTATTACGCATAGCGCCGTTTGATAGCTTTCATGGCAAGTGGAACTTCTTTTCTCCGCCGCCAATACCGCAACGATCCCAAACCAATCTGCGATAGCGGAGCTTGAGAGCAGAGGGCGGAGGGTAGACCCCAGAAGTCTTTTTTTTCGCGACAGCCCCTCTTTCATCCCAGCCTTATTTGCTCTACTGTTCTGCTCTACTCACGCCTGCTCCAATCGGCCCGCTTTCAATTTTCAGTGCGTGCAAGTTTGGGCATGACACGTTTCATAAAATCGCCGAACAGCGGAACGCTATAGGCCAGTTCGCCATGTGCCGGACTGTAAATCATCCCTTTGTTTATCAGCTTAGACCGCAAGGGGCCTAAGGTGGAAACCCTTACTTTCAGCAATTCGGCCAGGTCACCGGTGCGTATCGGTGATCTGCGGCATTCCGCCATGGCTCGTAAAAAATTCTTTTCCCCGGGCGTGAGGCGGTCATAGCGTACACGGAAAAAATTGCGATCAAGTCGTGCGATGACCCGGGGGGTACACTGTTGAATGACATTGAGGGAAATGGGACTGCTGACCGCCTGCACCCAAGCTTCGGATCCCCATTCCTGCACAAAATAAGGATACCCTGATGTGAGCTTAAAAATTTCCTCCAGTGAATGATCGTCAAACGCGATACCCTCGGCCAATGCCGGATCGCGCAGGGCTTTGGCGGTATCCATTGCGGAAAGCGGGCCGATTTCCGGAAAGCTTATCAGCCGCTCAGCATAGGATTTGGCGTCGCCGGCCATGGCGGGCAACGTCGGCAAACCTGCACCAACCAGTACCAGCGGAAGCTCCAACTGCTGAATTTTATGCATGGCGGCAAGAATAGCACTAAGTTCCGACGCACTGAAATACTGTACTTCATCAATAAAAATTGCGATGGCCTTATGGTGTTCGGCGGCAGCTTCCGCAGCTGCGACCAGCAATTCCTGTAAGTCAATTTCCAAATTGCCGCTGTCCGCACGGCCCCGCGCGGCAGCGATATCCATCTTGAGGCCCACCTCACCTACGCTGACGCTGAAGGTTGATATGAAACTGCCAAGCACCGCCAAGGCTTGTCTGGTTTTCTCTCCGACGCCCGGTGCGGGATACAACGCTATAAGAACCTTTCGCAGATACTGTGCGATCAATGGGGCCAATGGCTGATCTTCCCGTCCCTCGATGGCGAGTGTGTGATAGCCCGTATCCACAGCCATGCGTTCAATGGCATTTAAGAGGACCGTTTTTCCTACGCCCCGCAGGCCCGTTAATAAGATGCTCTTTTCCGGCCGCCCCTGCTTAACTCGCTCCAGGAGAACGTGGGCCTGATGCAGGATTTCTTCACGACCCGCCAAGGCCGGGGGACGTGAGCCGGCACCGGGAGAAAATGGGTTGGTAATCTCATCCATTCTTAGAATTATACCAAAATATTCCTAATTATTCCACATCGGGAAATAGTGTAGTATAAACTGCTATAAACCGCGATACCGCAGACCTCTTGCCTGCAGCGGAGATAGGATACCATCCACGCGATATGTGAAAGACCGGATACTCTGACTTTCTTTTCCATGCGTGATAAGATATATGTTTGAATGTGAAGGAGAATAGCCGATGCGTCATCTCGATCAGGTAAATCTCAAAGCAAGCGAGCGCGAGGCGATTCGCCAGGCGGTCGCACTGCTAAAATCGCGATTCGCCATCGCCCGTATCATCCTGTTTGGATCCAAGGCTCGAGGCGACGACCGCCTTGATTCCGATATCGATTTACTGGTGCTCACCAACATCACCGCCAGCCAGGCGGAAAAAGCCGAGATCGTCGGCGCTCTATTCGACCTTGAACTGGAACTCAATGTGGTTCTCAGCGTCATGGTTGTCGGAGTCGACGAATGGGAACGCGGCAGTTTGCAAGCTTTGCCGATCCATGCCCGAATTCAGGAAGAAGGGGTCTTGACGTGAACGATCAGCAGGCCCGTGAGGCGGTCGTTGCGCGCTTGTTGGAAAAGGCCAATCAGGCCATTGAATCGGCGCGATATGTCCATGCCGCTGGTGACATTGCCCCCATGAAAGAACTTCTGGAAGTCTAAAATCAGCGACTAAAAAAAGCCGGCATCAGGCTGGCTGCGCGTTGACTGCGAACCGGCGTTAAACGTTAGAGAATAGGGCAGTGGACCGCAGGATCAATGTTTCGGCGACATCCCCTTTTTTGTTCCAGCCGTATCCGCTCTACTGCTCACCTCTCTAAATTCACCGGGTACCGCCCGGCGGTGCGGTGAACCGTTACGAGGATTCTATAGCGATGACCTTAGGCGTCTGCATGATCATCGGCCAGGCCACGGACAAACTGGCATTAGAGGTGAAAACCTCAAATACTAAGATTTATCCTGACGGCTACAAGCCCGTGCGGGAAGTGCACAAATTGCGCCGCAACGCGCGACTCATGGAATTGCAGTTACAGGATTGCCCCGCGCAATTGTTTTATCAGATTCGCCTTTCCCAGGCGTTGTTGAAACTTGATGATTCACTCGCGTTTTATTTTCTTAAGCAGGCATTCGATCAGGTCCGCCCCCTTCTTGCGCACAGTGCGGCACCTTCAGCGCCGTTGGCAGCGGAACTGCTTGATTCAGTTATTGTCCGCCAGAGCCGGGGCGAAATTGATTCGGGGCTTCCTGTCGATGACCTTCTCCACGCGGCCCTCCGCTGGTTTCCGCATTGGCCCCCGCTGATCTGGAGGTGGGCCAATCGGCAGTTCAAACAGGGGCGCACTGCAGACGCGGCCGAGGCGATGGAGAATATTCTGCAATCAGCCCATGCCGGTACGTACCAGAAAACGCCATCCTTTGATGCCGCGCTGCTGTCGGCTGAAACATATCTGAACCTTGGTATCTGTTTTGCCAAATCACAGCGCTCTCAAGAGGCGCAACATTGCTTCACGCTGGCCGCCCATGATCCTGCCCGGCAGGCCGCCGCAAAAGGTAATCTGGAATTGCTGGCGGCGGCGCAGTGAGGCTTCATCGGGGCGATGGGTTGTGCGTGAGCGGGAACACTGCCCGTGTGCCAGCGGCACATGAATGTGCCGGCTAACATACTTTTTTTCGCCCACTGGCCCGGGCTGGCACACGTGCGGGGATGCAGCGGGGAGTACGCACGTGCCAAGTGGGATTCGCGGCTATAATTATCAGGTATGATCGCAGAGCCGAGTTTACAGGATTCCGAAGTTTCTCCACCGCATTATGCGGCCATTGCCGTAGATCAATCGCTGGATATGGATCTTACCTATGGTATACCTCCGGAATTTCTTCCGGTTCTGCAGGTGGGATCACGCGTGCAGGTACCCCTGGGAAGGGGAAATCGCGCGGTCAACGGAACCGTTCTGGAAATTACGGATCAGGCACCCGTATTTAAGCCTAAGCCGCCCATCGCTGATAAGCCCGTTCCAAATCCGATCGAGCCGGAGAACCGACAGGAAGCGCTGTGGAACATCGCACCACCGGAACTGGTGCAGGCTCCGCCGACCGACCGTATTAAGTCAATTTTGACGGTGTATCCGGAAATTGATCCCGTTCCCTCGGACTTGCTGGAAATTGCCCGTTGGATCAGCCGCTACTATTGTTGCCCGCTGGGAATGGTGCTCGCTACGATTGTGCCGGCGGCAGTCAAAAAAAATATTCGCCTGCCCCGGCAAAACTATATTCACCGCGTAGATAATACGCCTGATGCAGGAACCGCCGATCACGGCTTTAGCACCCGCACCCAGGCGGTATTCACAAAGGTTTGGGACGCCTTGGCTCAAGGCCCGCTGACGGTCGATAAGCTGATAGCCAAAGCGGCGGTTTCCCAACCCATGCTCAAACGCTTTATTTCCGGCGGTTTGCTGCGGCTGGAGAAGCGCATTCTCTGGCCGGATGCCGCCCGGCTGGGGTTGCCCCCGACGGCCGAGGCGCCCCTGCACACGCGCAAAGATTTTGCCCTGACATCCGAACAGGCCTTGGCCATGGAGTCGCTGTTACCACTGCTGAATCCGCCACGGTTTGCCGCACGCCTGATCTTCGGCGTTACTGGCTCGGGTAAAACCGAACTGTACATACGCTGTATTGAACAGGTTATTGCCTCGGGGCGGCAGGCCATTGTGCTGGTGCCCGAGATTTCCTTAACTGCGCAGCTCATCAGCCGTTTTACCCAGCGTTTTGAACGCGTGGCAGTGTTGCACAGCGGCATGGCCGATGCCCAGCGGCATCAGCATTGGCATTCGATCGCCGCGGGCTGGGCGCAGGTCGTTATCGGTGCGCGGTCGGCGATTTTTGCGCCCACGCCCAATCTGGGATTAATTGTCGTCGATGAAGAACATGAGCCTTCGTATAAACAGGAAAGCGCTCCGCGGTATCACGCGCGGGACCTGGCGGTGCGGCGGGGACAAATCAGCGGGGTTCCGGTGCTGCTGGGTTCGGCCACGCCATCGCTGGAAACCTGGCGTAACGCGCATGAGAATCCCCATTATGGCCTCATCGAATTAACTTCCCGGCCGCGCGGGTTGTTGATGCCGCGCGTCATAACCGTCGATATGCGCCAGGAGCGCCACCGCCGCCGCGGTTTACACGCCCTTTCCATGGTGCTTGAGCAGCGACTTAAGGAAACTGTCGCAGAAAAAGGGCAGGCGATTTTTCTGTTGAATCGGCGGGGCTTTGCGCATTACGTGGCCTGCCCGCGCTGTGATTTTGTTCTTATGTGCGACCGCTGCGATGCCACGATGGTCGTGCATCGCCATTCCACTGAATCCCGTGATACATCACCGGACTTGCCTGATCGATATATCCAGTGCCATTACTGCCTGACCAGCCAATTGCTTCCCAGCCGCTGTCCGGCGTGCCAGGCTCGTCTGGTGCAGCTTGGCCAGGGCACGCAGAGAGTGGAAGAAGAATTGCGCCTTAAATTTCCGGAATTGAAAGTTGCCCGCATGGACAGTGACTCCATGCGTGGGGCCGGGCATTATCAAGAGACCTTGCAAAAATTTGCCCAGGGAGAGCTTGATCTGCTGTTAGGCACGCAGATGATAGCCAAGGGTCTGGACTTCCCCAATGTGACGCTTGTGGGTGTGTTGAACGCGGATCTGGCTATGACCAGTCCGGATTTCCGCGCTGCCGAACGCACATTCCAACTGATCTGTCAGGTGGCGGGGCGCTGCGGACGCACACAAAGGCCGGGGCTGGTGGTCGTGCAAACCATGCAGCCGGAGGAACCTGCGATTTTATTCGCTACGCGCCATGATTACACCACGTTTGTCCAACAGGAACTCCAGCACCGAAAGAGTTTTAATTACCCCCCCTTTGGCCGGATGGTACGCATGATCCTTTCGGATTCAGACTATCTTTCTTTGCTGGATGAGGCGAAATGGCTGGCGGCGATGATTCAACAATCTCCCGTATACCGGCCGGAAACCCTGCGCCTTATCGGCCCGCAGAACGCCCCCCTGCAACGCATGGATGAGAAATACCGCATGGAAATCATCTTGTTATCTCCCACGCCCGGACCCTTGCAGCAGGTGCTATCTGATCTGCGGCAAAGAGGTCTGTTTCAAAAATTTAGAGCCGACGTAACGGTGGACGTGGACCCCATGGCCATGCAGTAACCTGCCACTTCTCCACGCGTTGCTGCGTGGAGGATTCATTTGGTGGTGCTGGAGGTGTTGGCAATGCCTGCAAATGACATGGGCGGCAGGCCAAATTTCTTTCGTGCCTTGTTACATGCCGCCAGTACTTTAATGAGTTGGCCCGAGGCATAGTATGCCACATGCCCATCGGCAAAGCCCAGCGGACCGCTGGTGGTCATGGTTTGGGTGTTGCGGAACAGGATGATAATGGATCCCAGCAATTTCCCTTTCGCCGCACTGTTGGGCAAAATGAGATCCCACCCGACATAACGATAATCGCTGTTGCGGTTAATGGCGGCAATTTGAACGCGGCGTTTAACATGCTTCCAATTGGGAGGCAGGGTAATGGGGGCCAGCGCATTGGTCGGATCGCTTAATTGCCGGACGGATATCAATTTATCATTGAGCAACGTGAGAATATTGGGGGGAAAATGGCCCTCATGTCTACCGGCATAGGCCAGGCAGGCGTTACCAATGGCGGACATGTGGCGAAACTGCGAGACTTCCTGGGCCTTATGCAGGGCCACAGCCTGCACCGCAAAAAGCAGCATGCCCCCAGTCATGGCCGCAACTCCCAGCCATCGACCAAAAAGCCAATGTTGTTTCTCCTGAATGCGGTAAATGATGGCTCCTGCGCCAAGGAACAGCGTCATAAGAGATAAAATCAGCACGCTGACCGGGGGCGGGGCCTGGGCAGCGGGTTTGGCATGTGACAATAAAATCGCCTCACCAATCAGGCAGATAACCGCCGCCACAGAAAACCAATTCACGCCTCGGGGAGCAGATACGTTTTGATTGTTCATGGTAATCCTTTAACACCAAAGCAGCAGTATAAACGACAGCGCCCGCGGAGGCATCCTGAGCGAAGGTTACAGGGGACAGTTTACAGGTTACAAGCGCACAAAGCCGCCGGCTCTGCCGGTGGTGAAACGCACGACACATCTTCAACCACGCTTATCAGCAGCGGAATGGGCATCTATGGCCAACCCACACAATAGAAGCGCCAGCGCTTCCGCATCATTCCAGGTTCACGGTTCCAAGTTCCAGGTTCTTGATTCGGGACATCCTCGCACACGTAGCGGAATCAAAAATTGAAGTTGCTCTTATCTGCCCATGTTTATCCCTACAGCGTCAGGAATCGGATGTGACCGGCATGACCGGCGGCAGTGGATGACCGCGGCGCTGCCCGGCGGCCCGTGTGATGTTTTATTTCAATGTTTTTTTACGGGGACACAGTTATGAAAGTCAAATTTCTTAAAGATTATCTGGGGCAGAAAAAAGATTCCGTCATGGACCTGCCCGACGATCAGGCCAAGGCTGCGGTCGATGCCACCGTGGCCGAAGCGGTGGCGGTTGAGATCAAGGATTTGGATGAAGCCGTAGCCGGGATTCAAAAATCCATGACCGAACAGTTGGAGGCCGCAGCGCAGAAGATCACCACGCGTGTCATTGATCAGGTATCTAAGGGGCTAAAAACCGTGCGGCCCACGCTGGTGATCGGCCCGGACCGCCAAGACCTGGACCCCACCAGTGGATTTAAGAATCTGGGCGATTTTGCGCAAAGCGTCCGCAGGCATTTCACGCACAAAGCCAGTGATGAACGTATCAAACGCATGATTGCCAAGGCGGACGGTATGGATGAAAACGTTCTGGCGGACGGCGGAGCGTTGGTTCCCACCGAGTACGCCAACCAGCTTTACCGCGATGTTCTCGCGGAATCGGTGATGTTTGATAAGGCACGAAAATATCCCATTAATATCGGCAATTCACTGTTTATCCCGGTGCGGCAAATTTCAGCGCTGGGTCAGACAAGCGCAGTGGGAGGTTCGCTGGGCACGTGGCTCAATGGCGATGGCGTGGGCATTACGCCCCAGAAGCCGGTCTACAGCCGCGTGCAGATGACCCTGAACCGGTGGGGAACGCTACTGCCGGTTACTGATGAATTGTTGCAGGATAACAACGTCGCATTGTCCAACTTCATTTTTGATGAAGGCGGCATCGCCCTGGCCTGGGATTTGAATCAGGCATTTATCTCCGGCAGTGGGGTTACCCAGCCGCAGGGAATCCTTAATAGCGGATCGCTGGTAACTGTCGCGGCAGACCTCAACCAGCCGGGATTCACGATCAGCTACAGCAACTTAGTGAACATGAAGAGCCGCCTCTGGACGATTCGCCCAGGCGATACCAGCGGCGTGGTATGGATTGCTCATCCTGACGCCGAAGCGCAGTTTGAGCAACTCAAGGACGCTGCCGGCCGTAATTTGTATTTCGCCGCTGGAACCATTCAGCAATCGCCGCAGCCGCGGCTGTTTGGAATCCCTGTGGTGTACAGCTTCCATTGCTCGGCAGTGGGCAACCCGGGCGATGTGATTCTGGCCGACCTGAACCAGTATCTGGTTTCAACGAAAGTCGGGGGCGGAATTGAAGCGGCTATGTCCATGCACCTTTACTTTGATGCCGCGGAAGTGGCGTACCGCATTATCTACCGGGTGGATGGTAAAACGGCCCGGCAGACGCCTCTGGCTATTCCCAACAGCGCCAACAATCGCAGCGGTTTTGTAGTGGTGGCGGCACGAACCGTTATCTCGTAATTGATCCTGCAAGGTGGCAGGGTGATGGGTGCTGGAGGCAGGCGTGCAGCAAACGGCGGAAGGTTCAACAATGGCGCGTTGGGCGAAACACTTTTCGCCAATGGCTCACAACTTTCATGCCGGCTGCTGCTAAGTTGACTTCCGGATCACGCCCATATCCTGTCACCTTTTTGCGGGGGAATACCTATGTATATGCCAGAGAATTATCCGCCTTTGTTTATCGCACAAAGTGTCGCCCGGCTTTCCGGCATACAAACGTGGCTGCCGATATTTGCGACAGCTTCGGTGATTGTCGGCCCGTTAATGGGCTGGCTGATCGGCCATGAGCGGCGTATCAGCCGCACGGAACAGGCCTTGATGGAAGGCGTGCGGCGAATGGATGCAGCCGATCGTGATTCTGCGGCCTGGCGGCAACGCCTGGAAGATAAACAGGATGAACAATCTGCCAAATTGGATCAGGTTCTCGGTGCATTAAGGGAATTGTCGGATGCTCCATAACGCCGCCGAAAAATCTATGGATTGGTCCGCCATCTTCGGCCTGGGCACCGCATTGTTCGGGTTCATTGTGGCGGCCAGTCAGGCCCGGCGCGCCCTGTGGCATAAACGGGCGCGATTAAAAACACATCGGCGAATGCGACTTTGGCGGAAGCGTGCCCGCCACGCCCGGATGCAGGCGACATTCTGGCGATACGCGGCCGGGCGCTGGCATCAGGGGCCGTAGGAGCCTGTCCGAAAACATCTTCTCGTTACTCCAGTAGTGCAAGTTTTATTTCAAACAAGGAGCTTTCTATGATTCAGTGGAAAACAATATTTCTTCCGGCAGTTTTGTGTTTTGGGATTATGGCCGTTGCCGGATGCGCCGGTATTCAGACCACTCGTTTGACACCTGTCCCGGATTTCCGGGCCGTCCGGCATTCCGCCGAGGTAGCCAATACAGCAGCACATCAAACCCTTCGCGATTCCCAATCGCTGGTGCGGCAAACGGTGCAGGCGGCAAGCCGCGACCCGGCCATTGCGGCTCTGCGCCCGCAGGTGGTAACCGTAGCACGCGACGCGCAGCAAACACAGGCGGCGACCTCTGTGACCGTCGCGATTTTCAAGCCCGCGATTAAAGCGCAGGCTGCTTTTGTCCGATCCGCCCGTGCGGTTCAGGCTGGGGAATTGCTTGATGCGGCTAAGTATCATGCGATTTATCATTCCTTAAGTTACAAACTTGGGCGATTTATTGTCGTTACGGTGTTTCTTCTCCTGGTGGCTGGGGGTCTTATCCTGTTTAGTGAGTCTGGCTGGGCCGGCGTTATTGCTATGAAATTTCCGATCTTGGCGGCCGCGTTATTCAAGCCGCTGGAATATCTCGGATTCCTGCTGGGCAAAGTGTGGGGGTATATTGAATCGGCCGTGGCGAAATTGCGGGGTACCATTACCCGGACTTTCCTGGGGCCTGCCAAGACACATTCCTGACAGATTTTCTTAACGCTTTGGCCATTTTGTCCCCATCACGGAGACGCCTTTGAATATCTTGATCAAATGGCCCACGCGGGGCCGTGGTAATCTGTTTTTTCAAACCCTGTCCCAGTGGCGGGCATTGGAATCGCAGCGACATAAGGTGGTGTATCTGGTTGCCATCGATTTGGACGACCCGGTGATGAACAATCCAGCAGTGCTTCAACGCCTGACGCGCATGCCAGATGTGCATTATCGCGTGGGTCCTGGATCGCGAAGTAAAATCGACGCCTGCAACAGTGATCTGGAAGATGCCGCGGGCTTGATTGGCATGGAGCCGGATGTACTGGTTCTGGCCAGCGACGACATGATCCCGCAGGTTCATTGCTGGGATGACTGTATCGCAGCAACTATGCAGCAGCAATTCCCGGCCATGGATGGAGCACTGCATTTTGATGATGGCTATATTGGTTCCCACAGGCTTATTACGTTAAGCATTATGGGATGGAATTTATATCGCCGCTTCGGTTATGCCTATCATCCCGCGTACCGCTCCATGTTTTGTGATAATGAATTTACCGATGTGGTGCGGCACATTGGTAAATATCATTATCAATCGCGCGTGCTGTTTCGCCATTGTCATATCGGCCGGCGGCCCGATGCGCTATTTATCCGCAATCAGCAATGGTGGGATGCGGACAAGACGATGTATGAGCTGCGCCGGGCGGCACATTTTGGCCTATCCGAACCGGTGTTGAGCATTTTAATTCCCTCGCTGCATCGGCGGCACACCACGCTTGTGGCCCTGCTGAAGGAATTGCATCGGCAAATTTTTGCAACGGACAATCCATGGCAGGTGGAAATTCACTGCGCCCTGGACGGCGGCGAAACCCCGGTGGGCGAAAAACGCGATGCGTTGCTGCGGCGGGCGCGCGGACAATTCATCGCATTTGTTGATGACGATGACATGGTGGCCCCCAGCTATATCGCCGATATTCTTCAGGCCATCATCGCCAAACCGCAGGCCGATTGCGTGGTATTTGCCGGCCGATTGGAAGTGGATGGCGTTTATGCCGGACCATTTGATTATTCCATTACCCATAAGAAATATTATCAACGTGGCAACGCCTATTTTCGCACGCCCAATCATCTATGCCCGGTGCGGCGCGAACTCTCATTGCAGGTGGGATTCAAAGCCATCAACTGCGGTGAAGATACCGATTACGCCGTGCGGTTGTTTCCTCTGCTGAAATCAGAAAGCTCCATACCTGATCCGGAAAATGTTGACCAGCGCAAAACCTTGTATTGGTACCGCTTCAGTCCCACCGGCTCGGCCACACAAGGCAAGTAACGCAGAGCAGTGCTGTGGCGTAACAACGGCGTGGCTGCCGGCTGATAGATTCAAGTTTACATGCTCCAATGTTCGTCGGGCGTCACGTATGATTTGCGATCCTCGCGGCCTGGCAATTCCTCGGTCTCTGCTGCTATAAAAATCACGGATGGCTTAGGGTGCTTGCGGCACAATGTGTACGGCTTGCATATAGACTGGCGGGTGGCCGCTGAATGGCTCAAAAAGCCTTTGCGTAACATCGGCGGAAATTCGTCCGTGGCCGATGTTTTGCTGGAAGTGATGCACTATTTTCATTGATATGGGCTGGGGATGGCTGAAATGGAAATGCAAAAGCCAGACATTCGCCCCGGCGGTGGCCGTGAATCTATGCGGCAGGTGCGGCAGAACTAAAAACCGGTGCGGTGCCACAGCCAACTGCCAGGAAAGTAGAACCGAGTAACGCTGTGGGTGCTGATTGACAAAAAGAACCTGCGTATGCGGGCCGGTATGCTGGAATATATTGCGGACAAACTTTTGGGCTAAGAGGGGTGCCGGTGTTCGCCAGGGATAGCAAATATCTTTGCCGATCATAATCGTTGCGAAAATGATCATCACGGCAACCGGGATATTTGCTGTGTAGCGCCACAAGTTGATATTGCGGGATTTTTTAACCACGAACGTCCCCAGCGTTACCGCCCCCAAAGCAGCCAGCACGGTGATAGACACAACCAGGTGCTGCTCCACGCGTGCATCCGCTCCGTAAGGATATTTGTGCACCCAGGCGGCCAGAAAGGTTAATACAAACGGACCGACTAGAAGAACCAATTCCGCCCGGCGCTGCCTTTTCCATAATCGCCACACACCCAGCAAAACCAGAGGAGCAATAAATAGCGCGATTCCTTTGGAACCGCCAAATGGATAACTCATCATGTTGGAGATATGCGCGTCGATAAGCCAGAGGAATAGGGCCGGACTGTGTGGCGGAAACGCATTTTTCCAGAATTCCTGCATGAAGCTGTGGGTATGGTGCATTTGGCCATGGATGACCGTCCAGTAAATGGCCGCGAAACAGCCGACGGTCATCACGGCCCAAAGAGTATATGCCACCTGTCGCGCCGTACTGCGACTTCGCCAATGCGCCGGCAGCAACGCGGTCAGCGCCGCTCCAAGAACAAATACACTCGGATAAGAAAGCAAAATAGCGACGGGCGTCAGCAGGGCGAGAAACAGCACGGGGCGATAATCCCAGGGCCTGCGAAGGGCGCTTAACGCCAAACCAATAATGCCCAATGACATCAGTAGATCCAGTGAATAGGGCTTAAAATCTGTGCTGAAGCGGTTGGTCGCCAGGGAACAGGCAATTAACGCAGTTGCCAGCAATCCTACACGCCGGCCCGCGATGCGCCCGGTGACGGGCCACGCCAGTAATACCGCCGCAATTCCGGCAACTACCGGCAGAAAACGCAGTATCCACACATCTGTTCCGAAAGAGGTCATGAGAAATTTGCTGACCCAGAGAAAGCCGATTGGGCATACCTGCCCAAAGCGCAGCGGCCGCAATAAGCCCAAATAACTTCGATGAAGAATATTTAATCCCAAAGACGCTTCATCATTCCAGACCGGGAAACGTAGAAAATAATCGGTTAGCCGCCAGATGATCCCGGCGGCCATGGCCGCGATAAGCCAGAACCGCCAACTTTGCCAGTAGCGTGCAAGTTGCAGTTTCGTTAGCATCTGGTCTCCCTTGCGTAGCGGTGCTGGAACACCGGATGTTTTGAGTAGTTAGGCCCTGCAACTTAATTTCGCATCTGGGCCGTTCATAACTAATCTTCCATCAACGACTCGCGGGATATTTCTTTTCAACGTAGCGTCGCAGACTGGTGCGCCAGTCCGTCATAATATCGATACCTTCTTTGCGCAGACGGGCATTGTCCAGCACTGAATAGCTTGGCCGATGCGCTGGAGCAGCAAATTCACTGCTGCTTACTGGCGCAATGGGATGATCGATGCCCGCCATGGCCAATGCGGCGCATGCGAATTCATGCCACGAGCATTGCCCATGGGAGACGGCGTGGTACAGGCCTGGGGCGGGACGGCGTTGGATCATTAAAATTAATTGTTTAGCCAGATCATCGGTCGCCGTGGGAGCGACGATTTGATCCGCCACCACACGCATCGGTTTGCCGGCGCGGGCGACGGTAATCATGGTGTCCACAAAATTAAGGCCGCCTTTGAGTTTGCAGCCGGCCATGCCGAACAGGCCGCAGGTTCGCACCACATATCCCACGCTTGGTGCGTGGGTAAGCGTCATGCAATCACCGCCGAAACGTGTCAGGGCGTAAATACTTTTGGGATGAACGGGCGCGGTTTCCGGCAGCGGCTTGGAATCCACGGGGCCGTCCATGACGTAATCTGTACCGATCTGAAAAAATAAGACGCTGCGCTTCTGGCATTCCACCGCCAATCCGCGCACTGCAACGGTATTGACCCGATAGGCATTATCGACTTCGCGTTCGCAAAGATCGACATTATGGAAAGCGGCGGTATTAATGACCGCATCAGGCCGATGCTGATCTAAAAAGCCCGCGAAGGCAGTCGTGTTGGTGATGTCGAGATCCTGCCGTCCGCTCACGGGCAGTACCTGATAACCCGCTTGAGGTAATGCCTCAACAATATCCGCCCCCAGTTGCCCGGAACTTCCAATAACCATGATTTTCATAACGCGACTCCAGTCATGCGGTGATTCTACAGCGCTGGCTGCAATTTGGGGCAACTGCTCATTCTGCCGGCCTCTAACAAGACCTTGATTCATAACTGAAATTCATAACTGAAAGGTTGACATTTGTTCCTCATACGTTTACTTTCCCTGCAAAGTTTTTTATTGCGTGGGCGATGTATGGAGTTTTACAGCATGGTAAATCTGAGGGAATTGGTAACAGCTTTGGCACTGGCAGCGGCTTTTGCAGCTTTTGGCGGTGTGCGCGCCGGAACAGTTATCTTGAAAAATGGTGATCATATCACCGGCACCATCACCCGCGTTGGAGCTGCGCATGTAACGGTTAAAACCGCGTATGCCGGCATACTTTCCATTCCGATTGCCGACATCAAAACTTTATCCAGCAACATCCCCGTGGTGCTGGCACCCGCTAAAGCGCCGGCTCAAATGGCGACTCTGGCCCCGGCACCCAGCGGGTCCGGATGGACGGTAACACCGGTGAACATGCCCGTACCGCCCGCCAAAGGCACCGAGCCAGTCTCATGGTTTGGTCCCAACTGGGAAAATGAACTGGATCTGGGCGCGTTAGATGCCGCCGGAAATTCCAACAGCACACAGTTTACCGGGGACTTGGATTTACATTATCATTTCAAACCCGACGAAGTGAATATCAACCTCACCGGCGGCTACGGCATGACCAATGATGTTCAATCTCTGGGATTTTTTGAGACTGATGAAATCTGGCGCCGAGCCTTGGATGAATTTAAACCCAAGTGGGCCAAAAAAATGTTTCTGTTTGCCCAAAACAGCAATCGTTACGATGCGATTCTGGGTATTTCCATTCGCTCCAACAACTCAATTGGTCCTGGTTATTATATTTTTGACAACAAAAAAGTGGAACTTGATGTCCGTGGTGGCCCTGGTTACACGTATGAGCGATTTTTCCATGGTCAGTCCGTAAGTTATATTAACGCCACCGCCGGCTTGCATTTCCGCTACCAGATTGATAATCGCACGCGCTTTACCCAGACTATGCAATATATTACGTCGGTTGAAAACGCATATAACTATCAGGCCAGCGCCACCAGCGCCCTGAGTTTTGAATTACCCGAAGTGGCACGCGGTTTCGGGCTGCGTGCCAGCTTCACCGATAATTACGACAACACCGCCGGCGAACTGGGACGTAAACGCAATGACACGCTGATTATCGGCTCAATGTTTTATAAGTTCTGAGGAGCTCGAGCCTGATGGCTCTGACGATGCTGGAAGTGGAGCTTTGGTCGTAGCAACCGACCAGGTATAGCCTGCCGTCATGATCCCCAATACCAGGATGATCCCGGTAAAGAGAACCGGGTCGTACGTGCGGCTGTAATTGGAGGCATGCGGGCCAAAGATTTTTACCATATCTGATGTCAGCATCATAAGAATTACGGCCACCATCAGCAGCACCGTCATTCGCCATCGTGTGGCGGGTGTTGCCTGCTCATCGCTGGCGATCAACCCGGCGGCCATGAGGGTGAAAATCAATGTGACATAATGCGGCACCCACCCCCACGCCTCGGCCCAGAGCAAAAAAGCGGCCACTGCGCCAATTTCAAATATATAGCGCCGACATTTCAGCGTCGGTAGCGTGCGGCGCATCCACACCAGGCCGCCCACGCCAATGCCCACTAATACAATGCGGACAATCCATTGCGCAGTGGAAACCGATAAATTTAATACATTGACATAATATTTTTTCGCCTCGCCATGATGATAGGTGATAAAAGCGCTGCGATGCGCCAGCAGCCGAATCAGGAAGCTGGGTAAAGATTCTCCGGAGGTAATCGCCACCGCGCCCTTGACCAGGTAGGGAGAAATCATGGCATGAATGTACTGCTGATTCCAGCGAAGAGCTTGATGCAGGCCAAAACATAAGGTCAGAGGCACAAACAGCCAGAACAGGATGCCGCCCAGCATCGCCAGAGCCGGTGTCCAGCGTTTACGCCAGAGCAGATACACTAGAAAAATCAGCGGTGTAACTTTAATGGCCACGGCCATGGCAATAAGCATCCCGCCAGCCACGTCGCTCCAGAATTCTTCAATCTGAATAAAAAACAGTCCCGCCGCCAGGGGCGTCAGCATCAGCAAATTCATTTGCCCTTCTTGCATATCCCCCACGACGGGCCACAGCCAGACCAGTAGAATTAACGCCATGGGCAATGGATTAATTTTTCCGCCGCTGCGCCGTACGATAGCCATGGTGGAATAGAAAATTATCGCCAGCATCACAGGTTTACATAGCACCCAGGTGAACTGTGCCGCCGGGAAGGAAAGCCACGATAACGGTGCCAGCAGAACGAAAGTAAAGGGCGGCATAGGCCAGGAGGTGCCGGAAATGGCGGCGTGCTGGTGCAAAAATTCCGGCAGCATCCGCAGCCAGCGGTTAAAGTCGTTAATATCCAGCGGATGAGGCAGAGCTAAATCTTTGGCCTGCCGATGCCAAGCTTGAATGGCAATAACCAGCGACGCGACAGCCACGATGCCCCATCCAATGATTGCGGTCCAGATTCTTTGTGCCCGTTGTTTGGCCTGCGCCAAATTACTATCATTCATTGCATCGCATCCCAATTTACGAACAGCGTACCTGCCAATTTATGGCGACCGCGTCTTCATGGCACGCCAGAGCATTCCTATAAATGCCTCATGCCAATAAAGCGGCAAAGTCATTTTGCAGCATGTCTTTTAGTGCGCCACCCAGCCGGCTCTGGGGCTAATATTACCACGGATCATTTACTTTGCATCTTGACGTAAACGCTTGACGTAAACGCTATGCCTGATGCTCCATCTGCAATAATTCCCGCCTGGTGGGCGCGGCAGTAATCCCGGCTCCAATCCCATTTGTGTTGCCAGTGGCGCGGCGCAGGAATATAGTAAAAACGTCCTTGCGACCGTGCGGCGAGGCTTGGTGGTATGAAACATCATGGAAAATCAGCACTTGATAGGCAAATGATTCAGCCTGGCCGTGGCCCCGGTAAAGAATGTGAAGGAAAATAAGTATGGCGAAGACAGCGGATTATGATCTCATAGTCATTGGTTCAGGCCCTGGCGGATATACCGCAGCCATCCGGGCGGCGCAGCTTGGAATGAAGGTGGCCTGCGTAGAAAAAGAGCCGAAGCTCGGAGGCACTTGCCTGCGCGTTGGGTGTATTCCCAGCAAAACGCTTCTTGAAACAACTGAGAAATTTGTCACAGCGCGTGACCGCTTCAGCCGCATCGGCATTACATGCCAGAACGTGGCTATGGATTTGCCAGCGCTCATGGCCCGGAAGGACAAAGTGGTTGACACGCTGGCCACCGGCATTGGCGGATTATTTAAGAAAAATAAGGTTGAACGCATCACCGGTACTGCGGCCTTTACTGGCCCCAAGACGATAAAGGTGACGTCCACATCCGGAGAGAAATCCATTACCGCGGAGAAATTTCTCATCGCGACGGGTTCGGCGCCCATTGAGCTACCGAATCTGAAATTTGACGGCCGGAAGATTATTCATTCTGATCACGCCATTGCGCTGGATCGGGTGCCGGAAAAAATGGTGGTGATCGGGGCGGGAGCCATCGGGCTGGAATTGTCATCTGTCTGGAGCCGCCTGGGTGCGAAGGTGACGGTATTGGAAATTTACCACACCACGCTACCGGGCGCGGATGAGGAAATGAGCAAGCTGATGGAAAAGATCCTGCGCGAACAGGGAATCACGTTTCATTTCAATTCTCTGGCGACCGGTGTTAAAGAGGATAAATCAGGCCTGAAAGTGCGCTTTGCAGGCAAAGACGCCAAGCCGGGCGCGGCGGAAACCGAATTGCCCGCGGATGTCGTGCTGGTCGCGGTGGGACGCAAGGCCTATACCGGCGGGTTGAATCTGCCGGCGGCGGGCGTGCAGACGGATTCGCGCGGGCGCATTACCATTAACCATGCATTTCAGACCAGCGCCGCAGATATTTTTGCCATTGGCGATGTGGTGGCCGGGCCGATGCTGGCCCATAAGGCGGAGGAAGAGGGTGTCGCGGCGGTAGAGTTAATGGCCGGCAAAGCGGGCCATGTGAATTACGATGCCATTCCGCTGGTAGTGTATACCGCTCCGGAATTAGCTTGGGTAGGCAAAACGCAGGAGGAATTGACCGCTCAAGGCGTAAAATTCCGGATTGGAAAATTCCGTTTCGCCGCCAATGCGCGGGCGTTGTGTATGGATGAAGCCCATGGCATGGTAAAAATTCTGGCCGATGAGTACTCCGATCGTGTTCTGGGCGTGCACATTCTTGGCCCCCAGGCCTCGAGTTTAATTGCCGAAGCGGTCATGGCCATGGTGATGGGAGCCAGCAGTGAAGACATCGCACGCACCTGCCATGCCCACCCGAGCTTGCCGGAAGCCATTCGGGAGGCAGCACTGGCCGTCGATGGCCGAGCGATTAATTCATAAACAGATAGAAACAGATTTTCATTATCCGGTCTTCCGGCGGCGGGCGAACCCTCCCACCATCGCCAAGACTGTTGCCGCCCCCAGCAGATCCAGTGACCCCGGCTCTGGAACGCTGCCTAAAGCAGCGTTCCCCAGCGTATTTAACACCGGCAACGCGTTGCCGTTCTGGTCAAAGAGAGAGCCGTATGGATAGAACCAACTATTCAAAAAATAGTTGGGATTCGCGACGGGAATGTCCTCTCCACCCCACCACCAAACGCCCCGGCCCATGCCATTGGGTACAGCCTTTACAATGCTGATAAGTTTTGCCGCATACTGCGCCTGCCCCGCGGGCGTGATAGGATAAGTAAAAGTCGGGCTGGTGGCATCGCTACTGTTGGTGCTGTTGAGCGTGTATGGATAGGACGTCTCCGAAAGGATAATGGGTTTTCCCAGCGTCGAAAGGCTGTTTAAATCGTTTTGCATACGACTGAGAGAGCCTGACCAATTCGGATAATAATCGTAACCAATTGCGTTGTACTTTACATTCAGGGAAGAAAGCATCTGAAAATAGCCTGTGACACTCTGTCCACCCTGCCCTGTTCCCCCCGCGACCGTGAGCATAATTGCAGGGGCATTCCCGTTTGATCCGGCATCTATCCCCGAAATCGCGGAGTTCAAGAGTCCGGCAAATGCACTCCATTGCGCGGTTGTCGCAGGATTGCTTAACTGCCCGATTGGTGCAAGGATACCGTCGTTGATTTCGTTACCAACTGTCACCATAGCCGGCATCGCGTTATTGGTTCGCAGGGTGGTCATCGTGGTGTCACAATAATTATAAAGTGCTGTTTCCATTTGTGAAAGGTTGTAACTACCCCAGCCGGAGGGCGGCGTCTGGTTGCCGCTGCCGTTGGAGGCCCAGGTATCCGAAAGGTGCATATTCAATACCGAATAGAGGCCGGCCGCGTCCACTTGTTGTAACATCGGCAGATCATAGGCGAGATTATTTAGAGTATCAGGGGACGAACTTGTGCCGGTAAACAATCTAATGCGCGCTGTATTGACCCCCGCGTCTGTCATGGCGCCCAAGATCCCGGTCTGTTGGCCGTTATAACTGTAGGTTCCCCCGTTGGCTTCAATGGCAGGATAGTACGAAATATCCGAACCCGTGGAGAATTGGGGAATCGTATACGCGCCTGCCGTACATGCCATTGAGGCAGAAGCGAGGATGGCACCAGAGAGTAAAAAACGTTTGCGTGTGTTACTTGTGAGTCCCAGGGCCTTGAAAGTTCTCGATCGCATGGAAATACTCCTTACAATTCGCATCCATTCATGGGCATTCGGTCTGCCAAGTTCAAAACCTGCTTTCCCCTAGTTTTTCACTCTAAGCGGAACTCTCAGAAAGGGCAACAAAAAAATGTAAATATTTTTTACCCGCAGCGAGTCTGGCATAAAATCGGATATTTCCCCGATATATGCCCGATAAGAACGATCAAATGAAGGCATTAGTAAAATAGCCTGGTCATGCAGCGAGTAAATTTATCAGGAACGCATGACCGAACTGTCATTGCAAAATTATCCCACGACGTCCGCCCTGCGGAGACATCGCATGCACCTGCCACGCCCACCCGAGCTTGCCGGAAGCCATTCGGGAGGCAGCACTGGCCGTCGATGGCCGAGCGATTAATTCGTGAGACTTTTTCCACTTCTGCTTAAATGTTTTGTGCGAAAGATACTAGCGCGGGGCCGACCAAATCTGGCCGCTCCAGGACGGCCAGGTGCCTGGCCGCTGGGATCACGACCAATTCGGCGGCCGGCGCTTTAGTACATTGGTCTGCCATTGTCCGCATGACTGCAGGAGGGGTAGTAGGATCATCTTCTCCGACAATAAAAAGTATGGGCATGGTCAACTGCGGCAGCAGCGAGCTTTGGTCGCTGCGCTTTGCCATAGCATATTGCAGCCCCATGATGCCATAGGAGCTTTGTCGGGTAATGGCCGTTGCTACCTGGGCCTGCAAATGCGGCGATGCCTGCGGAGAAAGCATTTTTTCCGGCATCGTTTTGCTCAAGGGAATAATGCCCATTTTTTTAACTTCTTCTATCATTGTCATGCGGGCGGCCACTGTTTCTGGTGAGTCGGCACCGGCGTGGGTGTCACAAAATATTGCCCCCTGCACGCATTGCGGGTACCGCCGCAACAGATCCAGGAGAATATATCCGCCGATAGAACAACCGCCGACGATGGCCTGTCCATCGCCCTGCTGCATGATGATGGTATAAATATGATCCGCCAGGGCTTCTATGGAATAGTTTTCAACGGGCCACGCGTGGCTATTTCCAAATCCCGGCAAATCGGGCATCAAGACCGTATGGCCTGCATCCCTCAGGAATGTTGCCACGGGTTCCCACATGGTGCGATCGACAGGAAACGCATGAATAAGAACAACAACTTGCGACATACCTAACTTCCTTGGCCCGACTGGGGTTATTACCCCATATCGTACACGAGTCAGTAAGGCAAAAGCAAGTCGCTCGCTATGGTTTATGGAGCTTGGCTGAAAACCACGCCGAACAGGCCTGTTGATGACCATAGGTTCCGACACCGCGCAAGGCTGCATGCGCGGAAACCAACGACGGTGGGGAATACTTTTCGGAACCGATGCTACCTACTTTTTCCGGTCAATGACGGTATCCGCCAGAGCTTGGCGTGCTTCGATTCGTTTGAGGTGCCGGCGCACCAGGGTTGTATCAACCAGGCCGCCGAGAGTACTGGCACAGATATACAAGTTCAATCCGGAGGGGGCGTTGTATAAAAACAGCGGAAAAAGAATAACCATAAACTGGGATATTTTTTGCGTCTGGGCCTGCTGCGGATCTGTTGGCGTAGGGGCTAATCTCATTTGAAAGCGCATCTGGAAGAAAAACACGATGCCTAAAAGCACCGGCAGGAGGTTAATGGAAATAAAATGCTGCCCGTGGTACGTGTAACCCAGAAACCAGACGGAAAAAGGCGTATGAAAGGTGGCCAGGGTATCGGGGTTGGCCAAATCGGTAATCCATCCCGGAATAAATCCTGCCTGCCGCAGGTCGATATCCACAGCCAAACCGGAATACAGCGCAATCCAGATGGGCATTTGCAGCAGCATGGGCAAACACCCCAGGACGCTGGCGGCCGGATTGATATTGCGTTCTTTATACATCGCCATAATTTCTGCCTGCTGGCGCTGTTTATCTTTGGCATATTTGGTGCGAATGCGATCCATTTCTGGCTGCACTTTGGCCATTTTGCGCTGCATGGTCGTCATATTGACCTGTCCCCAGCGCGTCAGAGGATGCAGCATAAGGCGCACCGCCAGCACCAGAATCATGATCGCAACACCATAATTTCCCACGATGTAATGGTGGATCAGATCCAGAATTTTCAAAATGATCAAAGACAGCCAGGAAAATGTGCAGAAAGCACAATAACTGCCCCGGCCAAAATCAATCACGGCCAGATAATTGTATAGATGATACGCGTAAGCCGGGGTACCGGGTTTTGCTTTGGCCGAACCCATTAATAAGGAGCGCTTCAGCGGCCCCATATACACTGCCAACGGCATACCTGTGGTTTCATGCGGTGCCAGAAGCAGGTTTTTACTCTTCACGCGCACCGCCAGAACTCCCCGCGGATTGGCTTGCATTGCGTCAGGATCCACGCGAGCCAGCGTGGCTGATTGCAGAAAATTTACGGCCGGAATGCTGCCGCCACTATCCAAGGGGAGTGTTTTCACGGCCCCATACGGGAGAGGCCGCATAATGCTAGTGAAAAAACGATTGGAAGACGCGATCCAAAGCAGGCGGTTCTGCCCGGTGAAATTCCCCAGAGGTACTGGCTGCACACCGGCCGCAAGCAGGGGCGGCACGCCGGGATGCGGAAAGCCTGAGGTATCCAGATATTTGCTGGCCGCCCGATAGCCTGTACACCAGAATGTCCGCAAATCTGCTTCCCGATCCAACTGGGGCAGATTGGTCGGTCCGAGCATGCGCACACGCACGGTTTCGGGTTTATCGGTGAGATTTACTACTTCCTGGGTAATAGTAACCTGATAATTATCAGGATTTATCTGAAAAATCTTTTTCAATAAAACCAGCGGCTTGTTGTGCAGGTCTTCCAAGTTTAACTCCAGCACCGCCCTGGCAGCGCCGGCTTTTACCGGTGATGCATAAGACCACGCCAGATTACCCACATTATACCGCACACCGTTGACCGTCACGGCCCGTGTGGAATACGGCAGCGGCGAGCCTTTGCGGTGGGTCATCAGCACCAGCGGCTTGGATGAATTTACCGATTCGCGATATTGCAGAGCATTAAGTTCAACACGTTTCAGCCCGGCAGAAACATTATCTACCCACATGGCCAGGAGATACTTTTTCCCCTGCGCTTTGGCGCTGGAGCCTAGACGCACAACTTGCGCCGGGGCTGCCTTGACGGATACAATTTGCGGCCCTTTAGAATTTGGCGCCATGGCCACGGGTGCCGGAGCGGCGTGCTTACTGAAGAAATGCTCCATGATTAAATTCATGCCCAGGCCGGCAATCAGGGCAATCAGCACAAGCTGGATGATCTTTTTTATATCCATAATTTTTCCATTGTTCAAGGTGTGTTTGGTGCTACTCTCTCGTTACGCCGCCGGCGCAGCCGGGGACCCTATGCACCCTCCAGCAGTCGCTGGCCTAAAAAATTATCCAAGGCATCAATAGACCGGACCTTGTCCACGGTGGTGTTAATGTCATACGCCATGCGGATAAATTCCACATGCCCGGGATGCAGAATTACAAAGCTGGAACGCGGGTCATGATCGCGTGGCTGCCCGACGCTGCCGACATTTATAACCGCTTTTTCTTCGGTGATGTCATAGCGATTATTGAGATCTTCCGGCGAATAAAAATCCGGCTGGGCCACAAAAACGCCGGGCACATGGGTGTGGCCGACAAAACACAGGTGGCTGACCCGCTCAAAAATCAGGGCAATTTTTTGCGAAGCGGAATAAATATCATCCGGGAAAATATATTCGTTAATGGGCCGGCGGGGCGATCCGTGCACGGCCATAAAGCGTTCATGCATCATACGCGTCTGCATGCCACCCAGATACCGCCACCGCCGATTGCGCCGCGTGCGGTCGGGGTCGCTTTCAAACTGCTGGCGGGTCCAATACGCGGCATTTTCGGCCGCAGTATTAAAGTTAAATGGTTCATAGAAAATGGCAAAATCGTGATTGCCCATGATGGTGAATTCACAATTCTCAATAACCGTATCCAGGCCTTCCAGAGGATTCGGGCCGTAACCGATCACATCCCCGAGGCAACAGATATTTTTGATGTTCCGCCGGCGAATTTCCTCCATGACCACGGTCAGCGCTTCCAGATTGCCATGAATATCAGAAATAATAGCGATGGGCGGCTGCTCTGGGGCGGCATTATCCGATGCGGGCGCAGGCGATATCTGGGTTGGATCACCATGCTCATGTGCCTGACGCACTGAGGAAAGTGAAGCGATGTCTCCTGCGGCCTGCTGGTTGTTCATGTCTGTCTAACCGGGCGTTACCCCGTCCAAATTCCTGCCATCGGATTCGTATTGGTTCCTGATCGTCTGTAACCAATCAGGGGATTGGGCGGTGAGGGACTCGAATTTATCCTCAAAAACCCCTATTTTCGATACATTCTGAAAATAGGTGGCGCAAAATACGGCGCACTTGGTGGATATTCTTATTTGTGAATAATTCCATAGTGTCGATACGCCGAGTAGCCGTTGTTGCCGTTGCGGCAACAACGGCAGAACCCTTATCACATACCCGTTCCTTTGTCATAGGTACTATTAGAAGCCAATTCCCCACACGTTGCAAGTAACCAAACGCCGAACCGCTTGGCGCATGACGGCTTGGTCCACACGCGTGCCGTAGGCGAATTGTTGATAGTAGGTATGTGTAGGTCATGGTTAAACATTCTCTTAGCCACCACACGCCGATTTAAGCCGATGGTGGGCGATGTAGTCGGATTTTTCGTACCGATGCACCAGACCAAGGCTAATGGGTTCCTACGGCGGTTTTGGCGCGTTGGTAGACCTTGCACACGCCATAGCCGATAAATTGCCACACACCACCAAGCGATACTGCCAATGCTCCAACCCCCCACAAGTAAGACGTGTGACGCCCAAGCCGTTGTTGCCGATGCGGCAACAACGGCAGAACCACCTTGGCGCGGCGGCTTGGTGGCTCTGTTACTTGTGGGGGTTAGTTGATGTGGTGGGACACATACTTAGCCGTTAGTTAGCCGCCGTTAGCCGCCACCAAAAAAAACACGTCATAAACCTTTGATTTTTGAAGATCGGCGGCTAAACGGCTAAACGGCTAACAGATAAATAGAAAAGCCGACACACTAAAAAGATGATTACTTGGTGAGGATAGTGAGAGATTGAATAGTGTGTATAAGATTGTAAGTGTGTGTTAATTGTGTATAGGTATAGATATATTAAGAATAAGTAAAAAAAGCCTTTTAAAGCGGCTAGTATATACTAGCCGTTATAAAAGGGTTTTTTTTATATATAGATTAATCCATTTTCACCACCACCAATCCTACCCCCTACAATTCATTTTTCTCTCAAGCCGTTTAGCCGTTTAGCCGCCGATCTTCAAAAATCAAAGGTTTAGCATGTGTTTTTTTCGTGAGTTTTGGGCGGCGGCTAAGCAACGGCTAAACTAGTCGCGTCAAAGATACCCTAAAATCCAACCCCACAATACCCCATGACAGCGCCGCTGCGGCGGCGGAGCCAAGCCTAATACGTTCCTATGGCGTTTGTGGTGTCTGGACCCAACCACCACCAACCACCAATCCAACAATCGCCACCTTGGCGCGGGGCACGTGCCGCGAAGGCGGCACTGGATTGTGATTAAAATATGACAACCGATAAAATCCAACAAAAAAATGATATTTTTTTACGCGCTGTAAGTCTTTAGAAGATATGGACTTATGAACACTAAAAAACAATCTATACATAAAAAAAAAGGATTTTAGAAATAATTTATCGAATAGATAGTCATGGTTAGGAATTACACATACGCGGTAGGGTATTTAATCCTTATCATAATCGCGACCGTAGGATTGTTTCCTCTGATTGCGCGTTAAATTAATCCATACTTAAGGAGTAAAAAAATGGATATTAAAGAAACCCAAGAAACCCAAGAAACCTTATTAACCGTTAAAGATGTGTCCACGATGCTTAAACTATCACCAAGACACATCGTGAATCTTTCCAAGTCTGGTAAGCTACCTAAGCCAATCAAACTCGGATTTTCAACACGCTGGCGGAATAGTGAATTGCAAGCCGTAATCCGCGCGCTATCGAAAAAATGACCAAGAAAAAACCCCACAATCGTTGTCCGATTGTAGGGTTTTATTAAGGATTGATATATATCTATTGGTAGATATTGTATCATATTCCTTGAAAAAAAACACACAAATTCCATCGGTAATTGTGCCGATGGATATATTCAGGATTGATATATGAATACCACACTAACACCAAAACAATTCCCCAAACTTCACCAAGGCATATCCCAAGCCGCTGCGGCTATGTTATACGCCCAAGCCGGGTGGTCAATTTTCCCATGCACCCAAAATAAAAAACCCATGACCAAAAACGGTTTCAAGGCAGCAACATCGGACCTTGCCCAAGTGCGCCGATGGTGGGCGGAATATCCCGATGCAAGCATCGGCGCACCGACCGGCTAGATTAATGGGATTGACGTGATTGACTTTGACGATAAGCCACCAAAAAATGGTAAGCCACCTAAAGACGGCTTTATCGCTAAATCGGCATGGGAAGCAATCCACGGTGCAATGCCGCACACCACCAAGGTAAAGACTGGTTGCGGACGCGGCGAGCATTGGTATTTTCTTCACGTTGACGGTGTGGCAAATACTGAATCACAACTAGCCGATGGTGTGGACACACGGGGTGAGGGTGGCTACGTGATACTTCCACCATCTAAAAACAATGACGGTTATTATTCCATCATTACCCAAGACACTATCGCCGCTTGGTCACAATGGTTACTTGATATGATTTTCGCGCTGAAAAATAAAAGACGCATCACCACCAACCATCTAACCACCAAGTTATTAGCGCCGGCCGCCGCAGCGGCGCTTGGCACCACACTAATAAATCCATCCGTATCATCCACCTATAAAACCCCACAAGGAGCATTCTCTAAATGCTGGGCCGTCATGGAGAAAATGGATACAGCCGTCCAAGGTCATGGCGGGAATAAACAATCATATACCGTTGCCCATATTCCCTTTGAGTACGGCTTATCTGATGCTGATGCATGGTATCTGTACAATAAATATAACGATATAAGCCCATTGCCTTACCCACACAAAAAGATAAAAGAACAATTTGAAGCGGGTAAAAAAAGCGTACTATTACAAGGTAAATTCGGTTGCCGCATTGACGGACGTAAACCAACGCAACCAAGCCGTGACAACCCGATGTTCTATGGGAAGCTCGGCGAGATTGTATGGATTTTTAAAGACAACAAATCCGAAGTATCCGCCGTTGCTTTATTGTCGCATCTTATTACATTGATTGGTAATTTAGTGGGGCGGGCACCAACCTTAAACATAGCTAATACCCCCCACCACCTTAACTTCTTCACAATGATTGTCGGCAAATCCAACCAAGGTAAAAAAGGTACAGCCTTAGCCGCCGCAAAAATATGTGTGAGCGGCATAGACACATCATGGGATTCATTGTGTGTTAAGTCTGGTTGCTCCACTGGCGAAGGTATCATATCCGCCGTGCGTGACCCCGTGTGGGCGGACGTGCAGATTAGAAAAAACGGCAAATTAACCCAAGAAACAGAAAAGCAACTGGTAGACCAAGGTGTGACGGACAAACGCCTAGTCGTTGTTGAAACCGAAGGTGGGAAAATTCTTGACGTAAAAAACCGTGAAAACAATACGCTTAGTGCGGTTGCTCGGCAATGTTTTGATGGTGAAACTTTATCAGTTTTGACCAAAAAGCCGTACACGGCAACGGATGCACACGTATCTATAATCGCCCACATTACACCACAAGAATTGAAACTTAAAAGCGCCCTGAATGATATTTACAATGGGTTCTTTAACCGTTTTTTATGGATATACTCCGAAGGTGAAAACTGTAATCCACACGGTGAGGATATTCCGCCGCACCAACTGAAAAAAATTAAAGCAATGGTATCGGCTATCTATGAATTCTCAAAAAACGTAACCGACATACGATTAACCGATGCGGCTAAAGCATTGTGGGAAGAAAAATATGAGGATTTAAATTACGATAGAGAAGGTGTATGTGGCGCGTTGCTTAGCCGTGCCAGACCTATCGTCAAGCGGTTGGCGGCTTTCATCGCTTTAACCGATTGTAAAAATGATAATGGTTTTAATATTTTCTTCGCCGATGCGAGCAAAGGTGAAACATTTACCCTATGGATTGATGCTCCGCATCTTAAAGCCGCCTTGGCTTTTTGGGATTGTAATGTTGAATCCGTTGAATATTTGTTTGGTACTAGCCGAGATAAAGTTAATCCACACGTAAAAATACTCCAACTAATCGCCACCAAGTTTAATAACCGCATAACCGCATCAGAATTGAGGGAACATTCCCCAACCTATCGACCAATAACCAAAGCGGAAGGTATCCTGGACGGCTTGGTTACTGATGGGTATTGCATAATCGAAGAAAATGAAAACCGTGATAAAGTGTATGTATTCGACCAAACACCAACGCCAACACCACCAAGCGATACCACCACACCAACCAATACCGATGATATGAGCATCGGCGGAGCGCCTACCGATGCGCCTACGGCGGTTGCAGACACGTCTAGCAACGTGCTAACCGATACACCAACCACCAATTAGCCACCAACCACACACACCACCACACCAACCAAGTTACACCCATATCCGCCGAACGAATACGGTGACAACCGTGACGATTGGATGTACGGAAAGCCGTATGAACCGTTTGGGGGGTGGCGGGTAGTAGATGGTCAATGGAAACATTTTACCACGGAACAAATTAACTTAGAGAAAGAAACCCAACTGTTTTTGAAGGAAAATGATGATGATTAATGACACAAAATAAATTAATCTGTTTGCAACCATCATCGGAGCCTAACCGATACTTTTGTTGGGGGTTTAAATCGGTTAAGACTCTCTTATAACATCCACCACAATTTTTTAGAGATACACATGTACACCAATACAAGCATTATTGCCGCCTTTGGCGGCAATAATGCTGTTATACACGCTAATAAAACCGCTTGTTTTTAGTGGGTGTGGGTACTGATATTCGGGTGTCCCTTTTTTTTACGATTTTTTCATCTATCAAGTAATATACATAAGTCATTATTATACCGATACTTACGATTCTCATTTACCCCACTAAAAACACCATTAGACCGCTGGTAGCACCAAAATGTATAAAAATCGCCCATATTGAGCAGATTTTTCATTTTCAATGTGGTATACTGCAATCGTCTTTTTAGGAGCGAACATCATGGCAAGTATTAGTACCGATGCAAAAAACACACGCCGAATTCAGTTTGTAATTGATGGTCAACGCAAGGCAATTCGGCTAGGCGCGATACCCTTAAAAAACGCGCAGACAATTCAGAGAAACATTGAATCCATCATCGCATCAAAACTTTCCAATACACCCTTACCAAGCGACACCGCCGCATGGCTTGGTGGTGTGGATGTTACGCTATATAACAAGCTCGCCGATGCGAACCTTGTACCAAAGCGGATTGAAAATACCGCATCGCCAACCGTTGATGTTTTCATATCCGAATACTTGAACCAACGGAAAGAATTGTCGCCCACAACCTTAACCATTATGCAACAAGCGCGGATATGGCTTGTGCGTTTTCTTGGTAAAGATAAACGTATAGCCGATGTTACTTCAAGCGATGCGGATGCGTATAAGGCTTACATGGTGAGTAGTGGGCTTGCCAAAGCATCTATCGGCAAACGTATCCGATACGTAAGGCATTACTTCAAAGTGGCGCAGCGGCGAGACCTAGTGATAAAAAATCCGTTTGAGCATATATCGTGTAGCGTTGTGGGTGATGCGAGTAGGCGCGAATTCATTGATGGTGAGATTGTTAAGAAGGTAATGGATGTGATGGTAGACCCACAATGGCGGTTATTGGTGGCGCTGGCTAGGTGGGGCGGTCTACGCATACCATCGGAAGCATTAGCGTTAAAATGGTCTGATATAAACTTCGCAGAGAGCAAATTTATCGTCCGCGCTTCTAAGACGGCTAATCACAAGGATAATGGGATACGCATTGTACCAATGTTTAAGGAATTGGTTAAGCCGTTCCAAGATGTGTTTGATAGTGCCGCCGTTGGTGACGTGTACGTTATCACACGCTATCGAAGTGGTAGCGTAAACCTACGCACACAATTCCAACGATACATCCAACAAGCGGGTGTGAAGCCATGGCAGAAAATTTGGCAGAATTTACGCGCCACACGTGCTACCGAATTGGTGAGATACTTCCCAAGCCATGAATGCGCCGCATGGGCATGTCATACCGAGCGAAT
>JAJZDN010000042.1:0-31326 GCA_021805985.1 Planctomycetota bacterium
TGAAAAAAAATGCGGCGGCGATGGGCCGACGCGCCTTTAGGCGGTCTACGTTTTGGCTCCTATTTTTTGGAGGTGTTGTATGGGTTCGTTTAGCAAAGTGGTTCTCTTGGGCAATCTGACCCGGGATTCGGTTACTGGCTCGCTGCCCAGTGGGGCGGCGGTCTGTGAATTCTCTCTTGCGGTTAATCGGCGTTGGAAGGACGCCGAAGGCCAGAAACGGGACGAAGTCCTGTTCATGGACTGTGCGGCTTATGGCAAGCCGGGCCAGACGATGGGCCAGTATCTCAAGAAAGGCCATCCGGTACTGGTGGAAGGGCACTTGAAGCTTGACCGCTGGCAGGATGACCAAGGCAAGGCCCGCAGCAAGGTGCGAACTGTGGTGGAACGGTTCCAGTTTATTGGACGGGGCGAACCAGCGCCATCCGCGCAGAACCAGCCGGGCAAGCCCGCCGTCCGGCGGAAACGCTCCACTGCCGGCAATGCACCAACGGCGGACTTGATTCCGCAGGTGATCCCCGTGTAGCGGAGACGGAGGTAACCCGCCGCCAAAGATAAGGTAAAAACTTGACGGCGGGTACTCTCTCCCCCCCTTTATGAATCTAATGCTCTTAAGTTGTTTTGTGGTTTGTTTCAACTGGATTTTCTTTTTTGTTTTATGAAAGGCTGGTCCCAATCGGGACTTGTAAATTGGTGTTGTATGCACGAACTGGATATGACGACGGGGCAGGCGGCGGTATTTGTCACCGGCGAACCGGCATGGCACAAATTGGGTACGGTGGTAGCCAATGCCGTTACCAGCGCTCAGGCCATTGAACTGGCCCGCTTGAACTGGGAAGTTGAACAATGGGAACTCAAGGCCTTTGACCGGGAACTGGGCAAGGAGGCTTGGGTGCCCGGCAAGTATGCCAACGTCCGCAAGGATACGGGCAAGGTTTTGGGCGTGGTATCCGAAAATTACCGTATCTTCCAAAATGTCGACTGCTTTAGTTTTGTCGATGCCTTGGTGGCCGACAAACTGGCCATATTTGAGACCGCCGGCGCATTAAAAGATGGCCGGGTGGTCTGGATGCTGGCCCGTATTCCTACCGAATATAGGGCTGGCACGCAGGATGTAATCCAGCCTTATATTCTGCTTACCAATTCCCATGACGGTTCCAAGGCCTTACGGCTGTTTCCAACTACGATCCGGGTAGTTTGCCAGAATACGCTCAACTTGGCGTTACGGGATGGACTGGGCGAAGGTATCAGTATCCGCCACCGACCGAGCTTATCCGAACGGGTATCGGAAGCCCGGCAGAAACTCGGCATCATCCATGCCCGCTTTGACCAATTCGACGCCGAATTGCATACCATGCTGGACAAGGAATTGGCGGGCAGAGAGCTGGAAGGTTACTTCGATGCCTGTACGCCGCCCACCACAGGTAAACGGGCAGAGATACGCCGCCGGAAGATCATCCATCAGTTTGAGGATAATTTTACCAATGCTACCAACACCCTGCCGGGCGTAGCGGGCACGGCTTGGGCGGCGTACAACGCGGTAAGCCAGTACTTTGACCACCAGAGGAATTTTAAGGGTGCCAACAGCCTTGAGAAGGCCGACCATCAACTGGAATCCATCTGGTTTGGCAGCTCGCATCATGCCAAGCAGGAAGCCTACCAGAGGGCGCTAACGCTGGCGGCAGGATGAGCGGTTTATGAACATGGTGGGGGTTTTGCGGAACACGCAAGCCCCCGCCTGTTTACGCTTTTAATTACCAGTAAGCAGGAGACACGTTATGCGAAACAATTACCGATTACACCCGATCCGGCGCTACCGGATACCAGGCAATTTTCCATTGTGGGAATCCAACGGGAGAAACGATCCGGAGGCCGATTCTCCGGCGATGATGCCGACTGATCAACTGATCGTTGAACCAACGGGCCAATCGAAATACCCACCGGTTCCACTGGCCGGGCCGGTCGATGATCCACAGGCGACTTTCCCCGATCAGGCGGAAGCCATATGCCGTCTGGGCGACACAAAGCGCCCGCTGGATACCGGCCCGATTGTTGCTACCGCCGCGATGGAAATCCCCGGCAACGGTCTGGCCGAGCTTGGCCGCGCAATTCCAGCAACGCCCGACAACGAGGACCCAAGCATACCGGCCCATGGGCCAGATAGAGTATCCCAGTCGGATATAACTATCACAGCAAACGCGAGCACCGCGTCAATTCCACCAGGCGACAAAGTAAGTAAAATTCCGATCCGCCAGCAGCTTGAAGACTTCCTTAAGCTGGAAAAACTTCCCTATATCCGGGTCGATGAGGCCAAGCGAGCCTTGTTTGCCGGCGCTCGTTTACGGTCCTTTCACTTTGTGGTTTACATGGCCAAGAACGTCCCTAACTGGCTGGTTTGGGCCGGCCCATTGAACCGGGAATGCCGCGTCGATATGCAACAATGGGAATCCATCTTTGGGGACGGCTTTATGGCTGTGATCGCCCGGACCAGCCGATCCAATGACCGAGGATTCAGCCTGCAAACCTTGGCTGGCCAGACGGTTCCATGGCCGATTCAACCGCCGGAATCCCAACCCAACTCCCAACCGAAATCTCCGCCTTGAACCGGAATGAACCCGAGGCAGCAGGAAGAAGCATAGCGCATAATTCAAAAAAAATCGCCCGGCTGATCCCACCAAAAGCGGAATCAGCCGGGCCATAGTCGCCATCCCAGATGACTATCTACCCTATCTGAGGCCTTGCAATATAGTCTACTAAAATAACTGGTGAAGCCTTGGGCAACACGCTGCCGGACGCCCAAACCCGGCACTGAAACTCCAGCGCCGCGGCGACCATTACAGCATAATATTTTCCGGTCCCGTGCCATGGTCACGATCGCATTATTGGCCGTCGGATACGTGCAACTCATGCTCGATACCATGCGGGATCGCGCTGCCAAGGCCATCCAATGTTTGCCACTCCCCTACCCCGAAGCCAGGGCGTACCGGCACCTTTCGTTCCGCTTGCACGGATATAGTGAGCCTTGTTTCCGGCGTGCCCCAGCCCCATGGCCATGCCGCCTTAACGTTCCGAATGTGTCACATCCGCTCCCATTGTCCACCGCCCTTGCCCATTGCAAATCAATCCAGATGGCATGTCATGGCTGACCTGTGGATGATCCAGATTGCGTTCCCCAATTCCCCCCGGCTTGACGTTCGGATTCCGTTAGGTATAATAAACTGCAATGACTTTATTGATGACAAACGTAAATGAGTTGGAATAGAAATGACCATGCAATACGAATTAGAAATGGAAGGCAGGATAAAGGAGATGACATCCCGATTTTTGTATCTGCTTGTTTTACCGTTACTTAGGTGGCATCCCGGTGATGTTTCGAGATGCCATTGGCTGCCACGGATATTGGCCGATATTTTCAGATTGGAGATCGAACCATGAGTACATCCCGCAAGCCCGGTCGCCGTTCCGGCAGGCCTGATCAGACAGGCCGACCATCACCCATCCGACCCGATCCGTATGATCGGGATCGCCTTGGACACATGGGAGGTGGCCACGCTCATGAGCCGAGCATCAATAGCCAATTGGCACGCCGACTCGCCGGCTTTAAGGGCCGAAGTTCCGCCGTATCCAAGGCTCGCAAGGCCGGTCGTGGAACCGGTACGGGCTTTGATCGCCTGCAACGGGTGGTAGTCAAAGTTCATGTGAGCCGGCATCGCCCCGGCAAAGTTCACGGCAGTGTATTACGACATGTCTCCTATGTAGGGCGGGAAAGCGCCAGTCTGGATGGTAAGCATGGGGTCTTCTATGACGCGGCGCAGGAAGGCTTGGATGCCCGCCGGATCGTCACAGCCTGGGAGCAGGACCGGCATCATTTTCGCTTGATTGTCTCGGCAGAGAATGCCGATGACCTGCCGGATACGAATAACTATATTCGCACCGTCATGGCCCGGGTGGAACGGGACTTGGGAACGTCATTACAGTGGCTGGCGGTCAATCATTACAACACGGATAACCCGCATACGCACATCCTGGTCCGGGGAATCAAACAGGACGGCGCGGACCTGGTGATACCCCGACAATATGTCTCTTACGGCATCCGCCGACGAGCCGAAGAAGTGGCCACCGAAATACTTGGCCCACGCAGCGCTGAAGACATCCGGCGGGAGCATGACAGTCAAATTGAGGCCGAACGGTTCACCGCCTTGGACCGGATGATCGAACGACATCTGGAAGCCGGCAAAATTGATCTGCATCCCGATAAGCGCATCGGCTTTGGTGCCGATGACCGGACACGCATACTGGGCCGATTGCAGTTCCTCCAGACCATGGACCTGGCAAAGAAAGGCAAAGGAACATGGTGGATGTTAGACCCGGAATTTGGGTTCAAGCTCCGCGACCTTGGTCAGCGCAATGACATCATCAAAGTCCTATACGCAACGCTGGGCAACCAGGCGGGATATGTTGAGCGGCTGGGATCCAGAGACGCTGAACCGATTCTGGGCGCGTTGGTGGCCAAAGGGAGTGTCGATGAGATCAGTGACCGCAGGTTTGTGGTGGTTCGGGATTGCACCGGCAGACTCTATTACAGTCAGGTTCCAGATGATGAGAGCTTCCGCCGGGCACAAGCTGGTTCTGTGGTTGAACTGGGGTCAAAAGCCTATCGGCAGAATGTTCTCGCCCGCGAGATAACAGCCGTCATCCAGAGCCATGACGGTGTTTATACCGTCGCAGATCATGCGGCCCTTTTGTCAAAGCAGCATCAGGATGTTACACCGGATCAGGCCGCCGCCCGGATTCGGTCGGCAACGGCCAAATTGGTCTCTGTCGCCGGGCATAATGGTGCAGGTGTGGAGCAGATGGCGGAAAATCAGTTCCGAATTGATGCCCCGGTCTTTGAAAAATTCACCTCCGCGCGACGCGGCCAGACCGACCTGCTTATCCTCGCTGCGCACAGTCTGGAGCGGCAGGTGGAAGCACGGGCGTTTACCTGGCTGGATTCACGATTGCCATCGGAACTTGAGCCGAGCCAACCGGGCCAATCATCCCAGGCCTTATGGAACGGCCAGTTTGCCCAGGAGCTCGAACGTCGCCGACAATGGCTGGTGGGGCAAGGACTGGCCGAATTTACCGGCCCGGATCAGAAGGCCATTACATTCAAAGCCGGGGCCATCGCTCACCTCCGATCAGTGGAATTCCGGCAGGTTCTGGCCGACATCGCCAGCGACTTCAACCGACCCGCTGTCCGGTTGCCACGGGAGGTGACGATCACGGGCCGATACGCCGGTTCGCGGGAACTTCATACCGGGCCGATCGCGCTGATCGCTACGCCACAGAAGGTTTATGTCACACACCCGACGCGTCCGTTAAGTTCGATGCGTGTGGGGAATACCGTAACGCTTCGCCTGGACCGATCCGGTAAGTTGACCTTGGAAGCCAATAGCCGGTTGTCGGAAAAAACGCTCTTGGATCAGGTCCGGAATCTGGAGATTCAGCGATGAGTCGCAAATGGATTCTGATATTTTACTCAGTGGCGATGTTGCTCGGGCTTTTTGTCGGCGTCCAGTGGGCCGCCTATCGGCTGGGCGATAAACCCAAGCTGGGCTGGGGAATCCCCATTGGCCGCTTGGTGCTCTATCCACCTTGGGACGTGTTTGGCTGGTATGAGAAGTACGGCAGGGATCATTACCGGGCCTTCAACCAAGCCGGCCTGATGGCCCTTGGATTTATGCTTCCGGCGACGGTTCTGTTGATTGTCTTCCGGCGGCAAGGTCCGCCGACGGTTGATGTGATTGGTCGTGATCGCTGGGCTACACGTGCCCACATCCGGAAGGCCGGGTTACTCTCTGGCCACGGTACGGTCGTGGGATTGCTAGACAAGGAATTGCTCACCTATGATGGCCCGGAACACCAACTCGTATCCGGTGCCAGCCGGTCCGGCAAAGGGGTAGGCCACGTTGTTCCGACACTTCTAAATTGGACTGGCAGTGTATTGGTCTACGATGTTAAAAATGAACTCTGGAACATTACCGCGGGCTTCCGAACCAAATTCTCCCATACGGTCTTTTTCAATCCCACCCGATCGGATTCGGTGCGGATCAATCCGCTCTTGGAGATTCGGCCCGGTGATGCCGAGATTCGTGATACCCAGAATGTGGTGGAGATGCTGGTCAATCCCACCGGTGCCAAGCAGACCTTGGATATCTGGGACCAGCAGGCCTCACAACTACTGGTAGCTCTGATATTGCATGTTCTATATACCGAACCGCCTGATCGCAAAAACCTCTCGGTCGTCCGGCAGAGATTGCTGGACTTTCAGACCACCTGCCAGGCTATGGCATCAGCCGCCCATCGCCGGAATCCCGGAACGGGCTTGTGGGAACCTCATCCAGAGATTCAACTGGTGGCCAGAGAACTTTTAGCCCAGCCCGATAAATTCCAAGCCAGTGTGCGTGGCACTACCGCCAGTTGCCTGACCCTTTATGCCGATCCAATCGTCTGCCGAAACACCAGTACCAGTGATTTCAAGTTAAGTGATCTGGTCTGCGGCACAAGGGCTATGAGTCTGTATATCCAGCCCCCACCATCCGATGCGGCCAGATTACGGCCCCTGATTCGCCTGTTGATCAACCAGGTCTGCCGAACATTAATGGAACACATAGATGCGGATGCGGATAATCGGCCCAAGAAACACCGGCTGCTATTGCTGCTGGATGAATTCCCCACCCTGGGGAAATTGGACTTCTTCTCTCTGAACTTGCGTCAGATGGCCGGTTATGGCATTAAGGCACACCTGATTGTCCAATCTTTCAACGACATTATTGAGCAGTACGGCCCACACAACACCATTCTGGACAACTGCCACATTCTGACCACCTTTGCCTCCAGCGATCCGGTCACCCAGCAGAAGATCAGTCAGATGACCGGCACCGTGGTGGAATACCGGGCGGGCTACAGCCAACCGGCCAAAATGTTCTCGGGCGGCCATCATGGCGTGAGTTATAGTGAACAGGTACGGCCCTTGCTTCAACCCGGTGATGTAAGAGAATTCCCCACGGATCAGGAACTGGTCTTTGTTACCGGATGCAAGCCGATTAAGTGCTCCAAACTGCGTTACTACGCGGATGCACGATTCACCATCCGTTTACTACCACCACCGGATCAGGCCAGGAGGCTCGATTTAGCGGACAAGCCAGCCATTGCATGGCTTAATGATCCTGGCATTTCAGCGATGGCCTGTACGGCCGGCGGCATAGCCACGGATGCTGAACACATCAGCCGCGTTGAAGGAACGCCGGGGACGGCCAAATCTGACCCTGCTTTTATGCGGCAATCTAAACCGCAATCTCAATCTATTGATAAGCAGCCGCACTCTGCCGAAGACGCGGTCACGACGGAGGATGAATACCATTGATAAACGATGACAAAATCAAACTGTCGATCCGGCTTATACGATCCGCGTATGAAGCCGCAAAATCCCAGGCGTCTACCACCGGATCAGCCATCAGCGTGATTGTGGCCGAAGCAGCAACACAAACCCTGCTGGCGACCTATCGCTCGGATCGCGAGGCGGAAATACTTCAGGCCGTTGAACGGGTATTTTTCAAACTCCAGAAACTGGAAAAACGTCAGAATTTGGACTTGCTGATACTCAAGGAAATGGTGGGTCTTGGCATCCGGGCATACTTCAACCATACACCGGAGGTCCCGGACCATGAACGATCCGCAGCGCTTTTGAGCGGCAAGGCACGTTTTCACCGGTATCTGGATACTCTGGCTCGTAATCTGCGGCAGAACAAATCGATTCTGAGTGATGTGCCGGAGCTATTGGCTATCCCGGTGGCTATCCAAGGCGGCTCCAACGGCTCAACGCAAGCCGAATCAGTAACCTCAGAATCTGCACCTCCGCAGATGTTGGATCCATCGACCAATGGCAACGCAGCCCTCGGCGAAACGGGGGCACCGCCAGTGGACAATGCGGTTAGTCGCAGCAAGGAGCCGATTGGTTCCCATCAGCCCGCAGGTCGCCGCATCAGTGTCGGGTATGACGAACCCGGATTATTTCATGACGCGATGCAACCAGATCAGCCGGAACCACTGGCAGGCCCGAACGGTGCGCCCCGCAATAACATGGCAGAGGATTCCTAGCGAAACTCTGGTTGCATATTGCATTCGCTGCGTTAAGCAGCCAACCGAAAATGTTATCCAAGTAGTTTAACCAAAAAGGAGAATGAATATGGTCAGTATCGTTCAGCAGCGTCACAACGAAAGTCTGAATCACGCCTTGGGATCAATCATTGCCGATGCCTTGGCACGGCCCGATGTGGTGGAGATCATGGCCAATCCAGACGGTGGTTTATGGGTGGATATCATCGGCCAGGGCCGTCAGCGCATGGGATCTATTGATTCCAGTTCCGCGGAAACGGTGATTCGCTTATTGGCGGCTCATGCCGGGGAAAATGCCAATCCTGAATCACCTGCCATCTCTGGCGTATTACCGGCAACGGGAGAACGATTCCAAGGATTGTTGCCGCCGCTGGTCGATCGCCCCACCTTCACGATTCGTAAAAGGCCAACCCGCATTTTTACACTCAATGATTATGTGGCATCCGGCGTGCTGTCGGCGGACGGTGCCAAAAGCATACGTCATGCCATTGCCCAACGCCAGAATATTCTCATCGCCGGCGGCACCGGTTCTGGAAAGACCACCCTGGTCAATGCTATATTACATGAACCGGAATTCCAGTTGCAGCGTGTGGTGCTCATTGAAGATACGCGGGAATTGCAATGTTCAGCCCCGGATCGCGTGGAACTGCTGACCAAGAACACCGAACCCAAAGTGACCATGAATGACTTGTTGCGTATGACGCTGCGCCTACGCCCGGACCGCATTGTCATCGGCGAAGTCCGCGGCGGTGAAGCTCTGGCTATGCTCAAGGCCTGGAATACCGGCCATCCCGGCGGCGTGGCCACGATTCACGCCAACAACGCCGAAGATGCCTTGTATCGGCTGGAAGATTTAATTGGAGAGGTTTCCCAGACGGTGCTGCGGCGTTCCATCGCTTCGGCCATCAATCTGGTGGTTTTCATTGAGCGGATTGGTCTTGCGCCTGGACGGGTGGTATCGGAGATATTACGGGTTGTTGATTTCAGTGAGGGTAAGTATATGTTACGCAAGCCGATTTTGTAGCAAGACTTTTGCGATCCACCGGCGTGATTTGATGTTTAATGTTGTTGAATATCTTAACATCTTATTGCTGCGATCATTTATGGCTTTTTTCTGACAAAGGGGTTATCCTTTTGGCGTGTTGGCGCGCCCAGTTAGGGCGCGGTGCAGCCTCTTTGCCGTTCAGAACTGGCCGCGAGAACATTGAGTGAGACGCGAGCTTGCTGTGAAGCTGATGGTATGAATTCTCGGAAATCAGCTTTGGTCCTAACGATCTCTGGGCGGGAACTCGCTGTGTAAGGGCCACCATTGGCAGACGACTTACGGTGGCAGAAAAATAGCGCCGTCTTACAGGACCGTTTTGTGTCCAAGGTTCCCAGTCATGGCGAGTCCTGATAGTGCGGACAGCGGCAAAGGCCACGTCGGCTGGCCGTTAGCAAGTACGAGAAAGGAAAGCAATCATGATTGAATCCGAGATTCCAATGGAACCGATCACCATGCGAGCAGCGAGACTGCTCGCGCGCATGTTGCCGATGGGGCGGGCCACGGTGCTGCGGCGGACAGCGGATATTCTGCGTTGCCATCGCGAATTTCTGGCGGTCTGTGGAGCCTTTAAGGTGCTGGTAGACATTGATGATATTGTATCCTGTACGCTTTATAACTACGGCGTTTTTGAACCTGCGGTAACCGATATTCTGGCCGCTTTAATTAAACCTGGGGATACCGTTTTTGACGTGGGGGCCAATTTCGGGCTGTATACATTGCTGGCGGCACGACAATGTGGTAGCGAGGGAAAAGTATATGCCTTTGAACCCGATCCTCGGAACATCGCCCGCCTAAGGACCAATGTTCAGGCCAACGATTGGACATGGATAAACATAGTTCCCAAGGGGCTATACGACCATGCCGGAACCCAAGAATTTTTTCTAGCAAATAAAAATGGCAAGAACTTGGGGACATCCTCTTTAATCGGCAATGCAACCGGGCAAAAAGGATTGGAGATTGAACTCACGACGGTGGACGAATTCACCGCCGCGCAGGGTGTAAAACGGATCAATGTTTTAAAAATGGATATTGAGGGCGCAGAACTTGGAGCATTGCGCGGTGCTACTACTTCACTGCAAAAGCAAATTATTGACCGTATTCTGCTGGAATTCCATCCGAGTATCCTAGGGGCGGAAAAGTCGGTAGAGATATTCGAGCTGCTTAGCAGTTGCGGATACCGGGGTTGGTATCTTCGTGAGTCCGGGGCACAGCGCTATGCGGACATTGCGGAGGCAATTGACCCCGTCGGGATCCGGCTGGATGTGGATAGAATGAGGCATGAACCGCACGTCTTATTCTCCGCAAACGACGCTGCGCTTTCGGAATGACCGGTTCCGACCAACGAGTTCTCTCTACACCTCCCCCGTAGATCAGGGTCTTTTAGTTTTCTGGAATTCTGACCAATTTAAGCGCTTTATGCACCTTGACGGAATGGTGGCGAAGTGCGGCCGCAATATTCTGCCATCCGTCCATCCGCAGCAAATTCAGGACGGAATTACGGATACCAGCCAATATTTGAGGAGCCAATCCCTTGCGAACGCGGCACGCATCCTCGCAGTGAAGCCGAAGCATGGCAAGCGCAGCGGTGGCTTTTTGTAGCGCACGACGACCGGGACCACTGCGATTTCCTTTTTCCCGGTTATGCCAGAGTGACGATTGCCTTGAACATAAATGGAAGACAACACATTTTCGTGCCACATATAATGAGACCAGCAGGAGGGGCGTGCCAATATTGTGATTTAACGCCGATAGAAAGGAAACTTTCCTGTTAAACCCTTTAACTGAAATCTTCCTGACATTCTGGATGATTTTTGTTGCGTGCCAATAGATGTCAGATTATTATTACGTCGTCCTCCGCTTGATCCATCATCACAGGCGGGGGTTTGAAGAGTTGTTTCTTTTTTTCACGGGGGCCTTTATGACCGACGGAACCAACACGGTATTGTTTTATCAAAAACCGGTGCTGCTGGATCGCGCCACACACCGTGGTGCCAAAATCAAGTTGCGCGATGCCAACTTTGAGTTTTCCCGGCAAACCAATTCGGTGCCCGTGGCGGCCTTGGAATTCGCCCGTGCCGCTACGGAATATCCCATCGTCTTTGCCGGCCCATCCACGGATCGGCTTATGCCGGTGGTGGTGCTGGGACTACGCAACAATGAGAATCTCTTTGTGGATGTCACCGGCAAATGGGCCAACGGCTATATTCCAGCGTTTATCCGCCGCTATCCGTTTGTCCTGGCGGAACGAAACAACGGTCAGGATTTCAGTGTCTGCATTGATACCGCTTTTCCCGGTTGGGAAGCTCCGGATGGTGATCCGCTGTTTGCTGACACGGGTGCGGAATCGCCGCTTTTGAAAAACGTATTGGCCTTCCTGGGCCAATATCAAGGCAACATCCAGCATACGCAGGCCTTCACTGGGAAACTCAATGAATTGAATCTGCTGGTGGGAAGAGAGATTCGGGCGCGTGATACGAAGCATCAGCCCTTGGCCCTGCGCGGTTTTTATGCCGTCGATGAAGCCAAACTCAACGCCCTTTCCAATGAACAGATCACCGAACTTTACCGCTGCGGATTACTGGGATTGATCCATGCCCATTTAATTTCACTGGGCAATGTGGTCAAACTCGAACAGCAACTGCGCGACCGGGAATAGAAGTCGGACGATTATGTGATTCGTACCCGATACGGTGCGCCTTTTGACTGGTGTTGGAGTGACAGCGCAGGCAGAAGCTTATCCCGGCGTAAACGAAAAAAGCCCGTTGGCTGAAATCTGCCGCAACATCGCGCCGTCCGTCATGCTTTTGGGAATGCGATAGAAACAACGTTCTCCCCGCCCGGTCTATTTAGACGGGTACAAACAAGGGCTATCGGTATGAACAGCCAGCCAACAACGAAAATGCCCTTTCATATCATGGCCAAGCCCATCGGGCCGATCTGCAATCTGGATTGCAGTTACTGCTACTACCTTGAAAAGGAAAAGCTCTTCCCAAGCCACCGGAAGGCAGCGGATTTCCGGATCAGTGACGCCACGCTGGAATCATTTATTCGGCAGTACATCCAAACGCAACCCAATGACGTAATTTCCTTCGCCTGGCAGGGTGGAGAACCCACGCTGATGGGAATAGCGTTTTTTCGCCGCGTGGTGGAACTTCAAAACCGATTCTGTCCGCCGGAAAAGCGCATCGAAAACGTCTTACAAACCAATGGCACACTGTTGAATTCAAACTGGTGCAAGTTCTTCAAGGAACATCACTTCCTGCTCGGCTTGTCGATCGACGGGCCACGCGAATTGCATGATCGCTATCGCATTACCCGCGGAGGTAAGCCAAGTTTCGACCTGGTTATGCATGGTCTGAAATTACTCAAAGACCACGGCGTGGATTTCAACACCCTTACCGTGGTGCATCGGGAATTGGCCTATCACGCTCGTGAAGTGTACGAATTCCTGCGGGAACACGGCAGCGCTTACATGCAATTTATTCCTCTGGTGGAGAGATTCACCAAAAGTGCGGAAAAGGAATTGGCCAATCCACCGCTGCTGAAAGTACTATCACCGGAACTCGCCGTTGCCCCGTGGTCGGTCGAGCCTTTGCAATTCGGGCTGTTTTTGAGCGACATGTTCGACCAATGGGTCCGGCGGGATGTCGGCAAAATATTTGTTCAAACCTTTGACGTGCAACTGGGAATATGGGCGGGGCGTGGTGCCGGCTTGTGCATTTTTGCCGAAACCTGCGGCGGAGCCATGGCCCTGGAACATAATGGCGATCTCTATGCCTGCGACCACTACGTTTTTCCGGAATACCGCCTGGGCAATGTTCACCAACTGTCCATCCGTGAAATGGTCGAATCGCCGGTCCAGAAGAAATTTGGCCTAGACAAACAGAACTCACTGCCCACGTATTGCCGGCGCTGTGAAGTGCGTTTCGCCTGCAATGGTGAATGCCCCAAAAATCGTTTTGCCGTATCACCCGATGGGGAACCCGGGTTGAATTACCTGTGCGCCGGCTACAAGCATTTTCTCAATCACATCCGGCCCGACATGGAGATCATGGCGCAGCTAATCAATTCCGGCCGCCCCGCCGCAGGCATTATGCAAATTATGACGGAACGTGAAAAGGCCAAAGTCAATGGCTGAATGGGATTGCTCGCCAACGAGATGGCGGCGTTGATAGTCAACGGGCGCAAATGATGTTTATTAGCGGCGGCCACTTTTGTTGCCTCCTTGCTCGTCGTCTTCGGGTGGCGGCGGGGTTACGCCCCTTTGCCGTTCGAGGGCTTTTAGATCGGTGCCGCTGTTGTCAGTCGGATGGTAAATCGGTGGGGCAGCGGCCTTGGGCGGCCTGCCGCGAGCGGCACAATCCATCTGCTTCGCCAATTCCGCCGCTTCTCGGAGGCTGATGTTGGGACGGGAAGAGGGAAAAAAGTATTCACCTATACCAACACCCCTGTTCCGTTTAGTCGCCTCCGGCGAGAAATGCCAGAGGTACAAGGACCGCTTGAGAATGAAGGCGACGACAAGCATCGGCGGGATGTCGGCCACTCCCCAGTAATATACTCCCACCATGCCGATCCGCGGATCACGGGTTGGGTTGAGTGCCAATCCACTGGCAATAATAGTTCCAAAAATGAATGCGGTCGCCGCCGCGAACCACTTCGCCATCAGGGCAATGCGCGCGTTGGGTGTCATCCGATCCGGGTCGTGTTTCATCATGGCCCACCACGAAACCCAGAACAAACCTGCATCCAACACAATCTGTATAGGGATTAATACCAGCCAAGCGGTCCAAGGGATTGTGGGGATCGGGGTTGCGGCAATCATCGTTATTCTCCCCCCCCGTAAAGTGTGTTGGCCTCATTGGAAAGCAGGCTTGGGTTTTCGAGGCCGGTGTGGACAAGGCCTTCCCACACCGCTGTCGGAAGGCCGGTGGCATAAACCTCAAATGCGGGGGCTTCCCCCCCGATAATCGAATCCACAATTGTTAATCCGCTCACCAGTGGTGCGGCGAAGCCAGCGGCACCGGCGGCGGCAACCTGGCCCAGATCGAATTTGCGGCCAAATTGGAGGTATTCAACCGCCTGGCTGGCCGTGTTTGCAACGGTCGCACCGGCGGTGCCTACCGCCATCTGCACGAGCGGACTTAGCTTGAGACCCGCTCCGAATCCACCGGCGACACCACCAAAAATCGCACCGAATCCACCGGAGATCAAATCTTCCGCCAGCGTGCCGTGATCTGCCGCCGAGCCGGTGAAGCCTGAAATGCCGCCGGAAATTGCGCCAAGTGTCGCTTTGGCAATTACTACGGATTGCTTCACGTTGTTTTCGACATTGACCGCTGTGCTGACCGCGCTCGCGGCTTCATCAACTGTACTGGCAGCCTCCACCACTGCGGTCCCCGTATCGGCTGCCGCGCCGGCGGTAGCGGCACCCAAGGCTCCCAGTGCGCTGGAAAGCAATGGTGCCGCAAGGCCCGCGGTCAGATACGTTCCCGCCAAGGCAAGGCCAGTTTCCGACAACCCCGCGATCGCGCCAGCGTTGCGGTCATACCATCCATTAAAGCCGGTTTCCCCGGCAGTGGGATTGTATATGCTGACACCAGCTTGAATGACGCTCAAATCCGGTGCCAACAAACCCTGCTCCCTGGGATTAAATGCTCCGTTGGCGGTCTGATATACCCCCGGAATTCCGTTGTAGATGTTGCCTTGGTAGACAATGTTCCAAGCGTAATCTGTGCCGGCGGATTGCAGCAGTTGTGTGGATGGGTCAAACACGCTGCCGGAGAATTGCTGCTGGAACTGCCAGTTCGCGCTGCGATTCGGGTTGGTGAACGTGGTGGGATCATAGGCCGCGCCACTGGGTTGCAACGCTTGACCGTTACCCAAGCCGTCGAAAACATACCGCTCATCGACCGACCCGGTTGCGCCGGCGATGGCGACTACCGTGCCGGTTGAATCGGTCAGAGCATAGATGTACTGGCTTGGCGTGGTGGACCCGAATACACACATTTCCCTTAACACCATGTTTCCATCGGGGGCGTAGACATACCGCGCCGGGTCGGTGCCTTCGGGCGCTGTGGAGGAGTTTACCGTGGCGGAATTAATATCCGAGATCACCTGCCCGGTCAGGGCGTTGTAAGTCAACGTATGCTGCGTTTGAATGGCGCTGGCTTCGCCGGGGAATGTGCCCGATTCGTACTCGCCCAGCGGTCTGCCAAGCGCGTCGGCGCCGCGATCAATGGATGGAAACCGACTTGTGCCGACGGTGGAAAAGGAGGAACGAGGAGAACGGGTGGCGCGACGACCGTCACCCCGTTCCGCAGGCATTAGAAAATGCTCCACAAGTGTCGCCATAGCTCAATCCGGCTCCGCAATTCCGGCCCGGCGTAACAAATTCAGGCCTTCCAGCAGGTCTTTGAATTTTTTTGACCTCTTAGGTGCTACGAGGACGCGGTCAACATGATGCCGGTCCGTGAGAATTGATTTAAGGGACGTCATCCAGTGTGTTTTCGACAAGTCGAGCCGCGACAACTCGCCTTCCAGTTCCAGCACTTTGCTACGGCGTATAAGCACCTGAGTATCCGGATCGCGATGAATTAACTGGCCGGGGACCCCCTTTATCTCACATTCTTCAAACTCCGCCTGTGAAATATCCAAGGCCCAATCCACATTGTTGTAGTACTCCGCATTGGCCGCTTGAAATCGCAGATTGAGCTTATGCGCCGATTCCGCCGATCCAGCCACTCCTGGAATATAATCAGAAATTTTCAGATTGCCTACCCGCCCCCTGACCGTCACGTGTTTAAAAACCGCACCCCAAACGTCGAACCGCCCATGAGTCTTCAGGTCGTCAACGAAGACGCCCTCCAAGATTGCAGTTCCAATCGTATACGCCCCTTCTTCGCACCCTATGAACCGCATGTTCCGTACAGTGCTTCGCTTGGCATGGTCGAGCCCGTCTGAGACGGAACAACCCATAAACCGAAAGCGCTCAAATTCCATATCGGCAAAGACTGCTCCTGACTCAAAATCTCTCAGCCGCGCAAATTCTCGATCCCTAAACGCTTTCATTATTCACCCACCTCACTGAAAAATTACCGCCGGCGGACGATTATAACTTCCGAAAATTGTTTCGCCGTATTTCGCATAGTGCGAAGCCTCTGCCGCCGCTACACTTAACTTAGTGGCATTAAGCCAAGCCCTCGTTTCGCAACGCTGACGGGGTTACTGCTTCCGCTCAAACCGCTCACGATCGGCTTTGGCCTTCTCGATGCCAGACCGCCTCAACCTCTCCTGCCGTGCGATGCCCTCGGCCGTCGGCATGGGCATTTTTCCTTGCCGCCGCGGATCTTCTACACTCGCAGAGGACATTTTGATCTCACCTTGTCCATGCTCGCCCGAGACCCAGCGCAAGCCCATGAATTTCATTGCCTTGTCGAAATTGTCAATGATTTGCCGACGCTTGGCCCCATCAATAAGTTCGCCAGCGTGCGGCGGATCCCAGCGAAGCGGTATGGGAAAATCTACCAAGCTTAGGGATACCGCTCGTGAGGGGTCTAAGAGCACCTCGGGGCTAGCAACCAGTTCAGCCCCGCTGGGACAGGTCGCCGGATCGATCCCCGGTTCACGCGATATAGTTATCCTCCACTCGCCCTCGCGGTATTCGAAAGCAAAACGGCCTGCAGACCGGAGCCCATAGCCCTCATCACTTTCAACGTTCTGTTTATTAAGCCAACGGAATCCCATAATAATGCCTTTCATTTTTTCAATGCCCCCAACCCAGCAAGGATTGTGCCTCCAGACCGGCCGTCTGCTGAAATGGTGCAATCCCTGGCGGGTTTTCAACTATATTCGCCCCGGTCCGGTCGAGTATCGGAAATTCAATTCGGAGCCACATGCTGGTGGGAGTCGGGTTTAGGGTAACAGCCGTCACCTGTTCGCCAGACAAAACCGAACTTGCATAGCGAGAGGAGGCGTATTCCCAAAGCTTATCGGCCTCAACCTCGCTAACCGGCGACGTCGCGTCGTTGTAAAGTTCGAGTGAGTCAAGGTACGCGCCGCCTTCCGTATCCGTGATAAGGCTCAGGCCTCTCGCGGCAGCATACCCCCGTGCCGCAAGGAACGACTCGGTGCCCCCTGGGAAACGCTCGCCCCCTGAGTAGAACACCTTCGTGCCGTACTCCGCAGAGAAATCCATTCTTTGCAGATTTGCCATGATCTGCTGAAAGGGTGTCGCTTCATCCGCCACTTCCCCCACCCGCACCACATCGCCAAATTCGCCCGCGAACGGCGCGACCGCCATTCCTATGTTAGCAATCGCTTGGCCCATTTGGTAGGGATTGCCGCTAAATAAATTGCTGAAGGTGCCGGTTACGCCGCCCCAAGCCGCTTCGGCAACGTCAATCGGGTGCATCACCACGTTGGCGGCAGTGCCGATCGGGTTCTCCAACAGCGAACCCATGCCGCCAATTACGTTCCCAACGGAGCTAAACGCGCCAAGTTCTACCTGATATGGCGCGAGCACCGGTTGCAGCCACTGCGGTGCTGAATTGATTTCGTCATTGGCCCACGAACTGAACTCGCTGATTCCATTGCCGATTTCCGTGAGCGCCTGGCCCGCACCATAAAGTGGTGTCGATTCATAGATGTCATTCCACGCGGAGGAAACTTCCGACCAAAGGTATGAAAGCACACCACGCCCCGGATTGTATCCATCCGCACCGAGCCCCTGCTGAATGGCTTGCAGATCCGGTGCCAGCAGGCTCTGCTGCCTTGGATTAAATGCTCCGTTGGCGGTCTGATATACCCCCGGAATTCCGTTGTACATCTGGCCATGATAGACAATATTCCATGCGTAATCTGTGCCGGCGTAAGTCAGCAACTGTGTGCCGGTGTTGAACGTGCTGCCGGAGAATTGCTGCTGGAATTCCCAGTTCGCGCTGCGATTGGGATTGCTGAATGTTGCTACACCATACGGTGTTCCGTTGGCCTGCAAGGCTTGCGCATTGCCCAGGCCATCAAATACATAACGTTCATCAACCGTTCCAGTGGCACCGGCGATCGCGATGACTGTGCCGGTGGGATCGGTCAGTGCGTACATATCGGTGCTGGGCGTGGTGGCTCCAAAGGTTCCCATCTCCCGTAACAGCAGCGTTCCATCAGGGGCGTAAACGTAGCGTGCGGGGTCGGTGCCTTCCGGGGCCGTGCCGCTGGTGGTGATCGCATTGGTATCCGAGATTACTTGGCCATTCATGGCATTATATGAAAGTGTATGCTGCGTCTGGATCGCTGTGGCTTCGCCGGGGAAGGTGCCCGATTCATATTCGCCCAGCGGTCGGCCAAGGGCGTCATATTGGATGGTTTCGGTTTGTTTGAAATTGATACCGTTGGCGGCCTGGGAGGCGCTGTAACTGACCACTTGGCCCCAAGCGTTGAACACGGTATTCACCGTGCTGCCTGCGGCATTGGTGCTACTGCTGGCATCACCGTTGCTGTCGTAGGTGTTGGACGTGTTCTGGTTCTGGGCGTTGGCGAGATTATCTAGCACCGTGGTGCCGTTGACGCTTTCAAGGATCAGCGCTCCCTGCGGATTCCAGACCAGCCCCTGGGAAAGCGTGGCATTGGTGATCGAACCGGTATTACCGGAGACAGTGACATCGCCGCGCTGGTAACTGATCAACTGATTCAGGCTGTCATAGGTAAAGGCGCTGCCAAGGGTTGAATTAACAAGATCACTGGCATACAGCACGTTACCGTTGCAGTCGTAGGCATATTGGTTATCGGCGAGCGTTCCGGATGGGCCGGTCCATTTCTGTTCGCTGGTCTGCCCGAACTGATTCAGCGAAGCAGCGAGGCTGATGCCCGCCTGGTAGTCGGTTTGACCCAATTCCTGCGTGGATGAGCCAAGGTAGGTAAATGAGGCCAATTCGCCGGTGGAATCAGTGATGGTGGTCGGGCGCCCCAGGGCGGCATCGACGGCGTTGGTGTAGCCGTAGGTAAGAATATAACTATCGGGATATTCCATGCGGGCGAGAAGATTGGAGCCGGAAGCCGTTCCGCTGGCTGGTGTGAAAGTGTAACTGTAGGTGGTGGCGTTGGATACGCTTGTGTACACCGGCTGACCGGAATTGATTCCCGTCTGCACAAGGCCGGAGGTTGTCTGACTGGTCAGATCGCCCAAGCCATCAAAGGTTTGGCTGACCGTGCTTTCAACACCGCCGGCGGCAGTAAGGCTTTGAATTTGTGTCGCTTCGCCAAGGGTGTTGTAGGTGGTGGCGATCTGCGTAACGGTTTCATCAATGGGATTGACACCATTAACCGGCGGTGGGAAGCCCCAGACGGTGTCCGCCGTCTGTTCGCCCAAAGCATTGTATGTATAAACATGAGTGACATCGTCCTGCCCGGTCTGGCTGATGAGCTGCCCGGCGATATTGTATTGCGTCTGTTCGTGGTTGGTGGCGTAGAGCGGATTGGACGGCGTGACGCTGGCACCGGTGTTGGGGTCGGGAAGTTCGGTGGTGGACAATAGATCATTGGAATAGACGATGCCTTGGCCATTGCTCACGCTGCTGCCGTAGATGTAGGTGGTGATCTGAACGGGTGCCGACAAATCACTGGGATTTTCCGATTTCACCTGAACCTTGTCATTGAGGCCGTTGTACACATAACCGGTCACATTGGCACCGTTGCCGACATTGATGAAGGTCGGTCGGCCAAGGGCATCATTGGCGAAGGTGGTGGCGATGTTATTGGGATCGGTGGAGGAAATCAGGAAGCCGGTGCTGGAATCGTATGTGTCGGTGGTTACGAGCACAGCGGAACTGCGGGCCGGGGGGACAGAGCCGGGAGTGGGGGCCGATACTGAAGTTGTTCCGTAATCGGCGGAGCCGAGGAGTTGATTGGCGGCGTTGTAATAGTCGGCGGTGTAATCGGCCTGGTATGCACCGCCGCCATTGGAGTTGTAATTTTTGGTGACGGTGAGAATAACATTGGAATTACCGTCATAAGTAGTGGCGGTGCTCTGAATAGGCGTTCCACCGGAGCTTTCCAGTGTTTGACTGGTGCGGCGATTCAGGCCGTCATAGGTGTCCACGGTGGTCAGGCCATTGGGGCCGACGGTTTGAGTGGTGTTACCTGCACCGTCATATTGATAGGTGGTTTGGAGGTAGGTGGTGGCGGCGGATGGGTTATTGTAGATCTCCTGAGACGATGCTTCGCCACGGGCGTTATAGGTAGTCATCGTCTGGGCCCGCAGAGCACCAGAATTCAGGGATCCAATCGTAAAGGTTCCAGCGCCATCGGAAGTGGGATTGAAGTTCGAATCGGCGGCGTTGTATATCTGCGTATTGGTGACTTCACCGAGATTGTCCAGAGTATATACGATCAGTTGGCTGGGAGCAGTATTATTATTGTTGGCTTTGTATTGAGCCGCCATTTGATCGCGCCAGTTAAAATAATTACTTGTGATCGATGGCGGTACACCGCCCGGGCTGCTGATGGTTTCGGTGAGATTGGAATTGCCAACGCCATTTAGATCATAGATATTCCAAGATACCGTTGTGAGATTCGACGCACTGGTGCCAACCTCGGTGGTGTATGGCCGGCCCAGCGCGTCGTAATTGGTTTGAGTGATGGTTCCCAGAGCATCCGTGGTTTGATACTGCTGACCGGTTTGGTTGTAGGCATAAAGAGTTTGATAGTAATCACCGGCGGCATAGTTGGCGTTGTTGCCGATCTGATCGGCGGGAGTTTCGGGCGTGCCCATGGGTGTCGGGGACGAATCAATTCCGCCGGGCTGGGATCCGGGCGTAAGGCCGACCACATCGAAATACTTCTCCACCGAAATGGTCTGGCCGGCAGCATTAACGTCAGTGCGGGTGAGGGATTCGATGGTGTTGCCGGAGAGGGTATAGGAATCGGTGAATCCCAGGCCGTAGTTAATATAGGTCACCTGCGTAGGACCGACAGGCGGTGTCGTGGTGATTTCGCTGAACGTCAGGCCGTCAATGTAACTGATATTGGTGACATTGCCGTTACCATCGGTGATTTGGGTGGGGCGGCCAAGGGCATCGACAACTTCGGAGGTGGTGATGCTTACGCCGTCGCCGGATTTAACAGTTTGTGTGACTGCTCCGGTGGCGTCATTGTACGTATATGTGCTTTGCATATTATTGGCATTGGTTACCGAACTAATGAATCCAAAGGTTGGATCATAATTGGTGATGATGGATGCCGCGGGGGCGTTGCTTACAGATGGGAGCGTCTCGTTCATGGAAGAAAGTTGGAAACCAGTAGTACCGGCACTGTAACTGTATATCGTGGTTTCGGCGGTACTGACGTTGGCGGTACCGTTGGAGTTGAGCAATTGGTATGCTGCGGAGGATGCCAAACGGTAGATGGTGGCACCGCCCGAAGATCCGGCAAAGGCTTGATAGGTGTAGGCGTCCTGTTCCACCAAGGCACCGCCAGTCCCCTGTTGGATGTAATCAGCTTGGACAAAGCCCACAGCGGTTGTGCCAGCGGCATTGTAAACTGTGCCGGTGACCAAACCCCCACTGGTGGACAAATAGGATGATCCAGATTGGTAGGTTGCATCCGCCTTGATGCCCAAGGAACTATCACCTCCGAAATTAACCAGATCGGGATTGGACTCGCTGAATCCACCCATTAATGCCGAGGGTGTTGCGGTCAAGTCAATTTGGCCGGAGCTGTTATAGTTATAGTACGTATTCCAGACATCGCCATTGAGTGCCGAGTTGGAGGGATCGGATTGGTCATCAAAGCTCTGGAGCATGACTTCTTCGGCATTGTTAAAATAGTAGCTCGCGTCATTTCCATTTTGATCGGTGACGATCGCCTTGGATTTCCAGATATTCAGACCGATAGCACCGGATCCGGCGGCATATGAATAAGTAAGTTGACCGATGGCCGATGGAACTACCGCAGTGGAACCGGACTGGCCCGTGGATGCTCCAGCCCCCTGGATGTATTGCGTGGTGACCTGGCCGTTGGTGTAGGCAAAGCCCACAGTGTCGAAAGTGTTCTGCAGTTGGCTTTCCGAAACGCCGCTAAGCTCGGAATCGGATGGTTGACCGGCGGATTGATTGCCTCCAGAAAGGGACTGAGCCAAGATGGCGAATTGCGTGCCGGTGACGACATCGGTGAGCAGATTCTGCTGGGTGTTGAAGACCGGGGCGGGAATTGGATTGCCCTTGGAATCAACGGGCTGTTGACTGAGGCTGGTGTAGCGATAATAAGCGCCGCCGACCTGCACCAGACCATTGCCACTGGAGGCTTCGATGATGACACTTTCCAGATCGCCGAGGGTTCCGTACTGGCCATAACCGGCGGAACTTTTTTTGGTGTAATACGTGTAATCGGCTTCCTGGATGACAGTGCCGGAATTATTGAGCAGCTGCACCTTGGCCAACAGTTCGCCGTTGGCACCATTGGGGCGGTACGTGAATTTGATGGTTTCCTCTTCAGCACCGGAGCCGTAGGTTTCCGAGGTGATGTTGCCGAGGAAATCATGGCCGGCCGATCCGTTCGGGACAACAACCGTGCCACCACCCACGGCGACGTATTTGATCAGGCCGCCGCGCTCATACATGCCTTGGCTAAGGTCCTGCGGATTGGCGACGGTGAAATCATGGAAATAAATCTGGTCGCCGACGGAATCAGTGAGGATGTATTGCGAGTTGGCACTGTCGTAAGTGAGTGTATCGGCGGCATCGTAGCGGGCTTTGTAGACGCCGGGCGAGGTCTGGTCGAAGAAAATGGTGGTGGAACCGATCTGGGCAATGATGCCGTTGGTGGCCTGAATCAGTTGCGGCCACTGGGAAACGATCCAGCCGTTGCCGTTGGATGGGTTGATATCAAAGGGGAGTTGGTTGCTCCAAGTGCGGGTTTGGCCCCAGGGAAGGTTGAAGCCATTGATGCTTATATCGGTGTTGGTGACTGTCGCCGAACCATTTGCGAGATTGACGTCTCCGCTGATGGCCAATAACGCGGGATTGCCGGCGGTTGCGCCGGCGGTTTCGTTAAGCATGGAGTCGCCGGAGTAGTTGGGTGGTGTAGCTTCAACGGCGGTGACCAGGGCGGTGGCGGAGATATCGGAGAGTATGCCACTGGGTTCGCCAGGTAGAGTCAGTGTGACGGTAACAGCCTGATTGGCCATGGAAGCACTGGGTTTAACCGCCTCAAGGTAAAAGGTGTAGATCGTGCCACCGTTGGCGTCGGTACCCGTCTTCGCGCTGGCGAGGGCCGAGAGTGAAATAGCAAAGTTTGGCGTTATATAGTTGCCCGCATTGGATGCGGCCCCAACTCCGCCGGTTTGGAGGTTGGAATTTGCATCCCAGAGCCTGAGATTACCGACGGAGGGGAGAATGTAACCGGCATTGTTGTCGGTGGCGGGAGTCTGCATCAGCGATGGGTCTGAACCCGAATAACTAAAGGTCAGCGTGGCACCATCGGCGGCGGTGATTCCGTCGGGGATTACGATCTGCACGGGCACCAAGGCGGCAGTAATTGCGGATGACGTGAAGTCGGCAAAGGTGGGAACACCGGCAGTTCCATTGGCGCTGGTGTCGGCATTGCCATCGACAATGACGACTTTTCCCGGATCGTTGGAATTATTCGCAATAGCCTGTTCGGATGCACTTAGCGCGGCGTTGGCGGTTCCGCTGCTGTCGGTGCCGGGCGTGCCCGCGCTGACATTGGCCGAATCCACAACCAATTGCAGTGGATTATTGACCAGTGCGGCCTGCGTGACACTGCCCGATGTATCGGAATTTGCGGTCACGGTGATTGTATCACCACCAGAGCCAGCCAGGGCGACGCGTTCAATCCAGAGCGTGACCGTGCCGGAAAGGTAGCTGCCGAAGCTGGTGGTGGTTTTTGTGAAACCAAGTTGCTCCAGTTCGCTGGCAGAGATCATGCCGGATGGAACAAAATATCCGCCGGAAGCGCCGGAGGACGGCATGGAGGCAAGAGTTGTTGTGCTACGTTTATAGGAGTTGCTGGTCCAAAGCCGTAGGTCGCCGGAATCAGTAATTGAATAGGTAAAGGTGTTCGGGACCCCCTGAACCGGTGTAGCTTGGACGTCAGTGGGGTTGGACGCATTGTATTGAATATCCAGAGTACCGCCATTGGCGTCAAAATTTGCCGGCAACGTGATCTGGATGGGCACGAGGTTGGGATTGGTTCCGGCTGGTATAGTGGGGTCGCTGTCGCCGGACTTCCTCAGGTATGCGGCCCAGCCCGGTGCGCCGTTGGAATCCGGGGTGGAATTGACCTGGATCAGCTTGCCCGGGAGGATGGGCTTGGCCCCGGAATCCGGCGTAATCAGGCTTTGTTCATAGACGGAATTTTCCGGCACCGCACTGCCATCATTGTTGTCGGAATCGATGGAAACCAAGTGATCAGGCGTCACGTTGAAGACAATGGTGGCGTAGTTACTCTGGTTGGAACCGTCGGTAAGAGTGTAGGTGACAAAGTCGGTTCCGACAAACCCGGCGTTGGGTGTGTAGGTGAAGCTGCCATCGGAATTGGGTGTGAACGTGCCGTGCTGGGGCGTTTTGTCAATGGTTTGATCGAAGGTAATTGTGGGGGGAGTCTGGCTGGCGGGGACGTTCATTTCACTGCCTTCGGCCAGCGGGCTATTCTTGGCCGAGACGGTAAGCGTGGAGTCCGCGGAAACTGAAAAACTTCCACCTAGCGCGGCAGGGAATTCGTTCTGGACGAACGAATAAGTCGCGGGACGTCCTGATGTCGTCCAGTTGCGTGATGCCGCGCAGGGCGGATGTTGCGGAATAATGTTATTACTATTCGTGTTAGTGTTAGCGACCCACTGTCCGCCGACTAAGTTGACGTTAACGGTGGGCGTGTTTTCGTAGCCGTCGTTGCCATAGTATGAGGCGGTCACATTGGGAACGCTGGCATACGAGCCGGATGCGGGGAGCGTTACGTTCACAACCGCGTCTTCGACGTTCGGATTACCATACTTACTGCCGTTCACATTGAGCTGATATTGATAGTCGGTTTCCAAGGTCACATGACCTTGGTCGGCGTTGTAAGTCCATTTTGACGGACCGGATGGCGTTGGCGAACCCGGTGCCGGGCCGATGTCGTACTCCACGACATAATAAGTGCTGGAATTCGAATTGCCGGAGGAAGACGGAAGATTGACCGGCTCAACAGTGCCAGGATTAAGCATCGGCACCTGATTGCTCACTTGAATGGCAGCCGAAGCGATATTACCGGTGGCAACGTTGCCGTTAAGCGTGTATTGCACCTGATATGTAAATGTGTCAATTCCGACAAAACCGCTGTCGGCAGTGTAGGTATATGTGCCATCGACATTTTGCGTCAGCGTGCCATTTTTCGGATTGGGTGTCGCCACCAGGCGGAGCTTGCAGGCCGAGGGCGGTAACAGCGGAACGGTCGTCCCGGCGAGCAACGTGCCGATGTTCTGCGGACCGTCGTTGTTGGCGATCAAGGAAAGGTTCTGGGAAATCGGAGCCGGGGCGGCGACTGTGACCGTGAGTGTCGAACTCCACCGTGAGGCACCTTTCGAATTGGTGCCCTGCAATTGAAACTTGTATGTTCCCGCAGTGAGATAACCCTGGCTGCCGTAGCCGCCGGAGGAGGGTGTGAATGCGTATGACGTCGCGGTTGCGGTGGGACCATTGGACACCGTTTGCCAAGTGGAATTGCCGGGGGTCTGAAATTGCATGGTCACACTGGTATAGTTTGCCGGATTGTTCCACGCAAGGTCGATTCCGGACACATCTGCACTGGTTGGCTGCAAGCCATCTGGGGCCAAGGGGGCTGCATTGTTGCTCTGGTTGCCGCCGCCCGTATTACCACCACCACCACCACCGCCCGGTGTCACGGTAATAGCGCCTCCGGGGAATACAAAAGCGGTGAACGCGGAGTCGCCACCCGCGTTGTCGGCGGCGATCTGATATTGGTATGCGGTACCACTGGTAAGGTTGGTGTCGTTATAGTTGGTCGTGTTGGAACCAAGATCGGCGATAGTGGACCAGGAATTGCTGCCCGCTAGTTCACGTTGCAGAACAAACCCCGTTTGATCGGTGGAACCGGCAGTCCACGACAGGTCAATTTTCGTGCTGGATGCGAGGTATGCCTCGGCATTCACTGGCGCAGCCGGTGGAGCAGCAGGCGGGGTGGTGACAGGCGCTGTGATTGCTACAAATGCGGAGTCACCGTTGGCATTAGATGCTGCAATCTGATAATTGTAGGCAGTATCAGCGGCCAGCGTGGTATCAGAAAAACTTGCAGCGCTTGCCGCCAACGTGGCGATGGTGTACCAGCTTACATTTCCAGAATCCTGGCGCTGGAGCACAAACCCGGTCTGGCCACCGGTGGAATCGGTCCAAGAAAGGTTAATCTGTGTGGACGATATGGTGGTCGCCGTCAGACCGGTGACCGGGGCGGGGATCGCGGGAACCGTAAGGCTGACCGTGCCGCTATTGGCGTAGCTGCCGCTGCCATTGAGGATTTGGACGCGCAGATCATAGGTTGTTCCCGGCGTAAAGGGCGAAGCGGGAACCCATGCGAAACTGGTGGAACCCGCGGCCAACGTCGTGGGTATCACATTGGCCCAGCTTGTTCCGCCGTTGGTGGAATCCTGAATGTTAAAGCCATAAGTCCCGTTGGACGGATCACTCCACGTCAGATCAATTTCACTACCTGAAACGAATGTGGCTTGCGGATTCAATGCCGCCCCATCAAGTGTATAGACAGGGGCTGTAGCGACGGGATTGGAGTTATTTCCGGCAGAGCCGATGGCAACGATCTGGTAATAATATGGACCGGTTCCTGTGACGGAGGAATCCTGGTAACTCGTAGTGGAAGCAGCCACTGAAGCCAAGGTGCTCCACGTCACGCCGTCGGTGCTGCGATCGATAGCGTAACCGCTGGCCCCGGCGGAATCTATCCATGTAAGATCAATTTCCGATTTGGAGACCGCGATGGCATTCAAGGCGGCTGGGACTGCAACATCGGTCGTGGTGGAAACGGTATTGGACGGCGCGGAAGCAACAGTACCAGCTTCCGCGATAACCTCGAACGAGTAATTCTGATTTGATTGAAGGCCGTCAACAACCGCAGAGATCGCGTCGCCGGCAACCGTTAATAGCGGACTGTAGGGTCCGTCATTGGTGGACGCCACAATCACCATTGCATTGGCGATTGTGGAATTGCCGGTCCAGGACAACGCAACACTCGCGGATGTAACTAAGGAAACCGATAGCTTCGTCGGTGCCGTCGGCGTCACGACCACTGGAATTGTGTCGGCAGCGGACCCGTTAACATCCGTGACCGTAGCGGTAACCACCACAGCGGCCACCCCGGGGTTAAATGTGTGGGCTACTCGGCCTATCGTGCCCGAAACAATCTGAATATCTGGTTGGCCATCGGTACCGTCGCCCCAGTTAACGCTCCAAGCTGAGATGGCATCACCGGCGGCAGTGCTGGGTGAAAGCGTCAGTGTGTAGGGCTGGCCTTCCAGAACTGTCGCCGGGCCAAAAGCGGTGGATACCGGAGCGACATAAGAAACTTGTACCGGTACGGTAACCGATATCGGTCCCGAGGCAGTTTGCGCAGTAATGCTGATGGTGTAGGATCCCTTTGTATCGGCATAGTCGTGGGTATAGGTAGTTGTGGAACCGGATGCCGAGTTCGTCACTACACCATCACCCCAAGTGATGCTCCAGCCCGTGATTGCGGAAGGTTCACTTGAGGAAAGGTTCACTGTATATTGCTGGTTTTCATCCGTTCCGACGACGACATCAGCGGCAATCTGGGGCAAATTGGATGGAATTCCGGAGCTTAGTAATTGAGCGCCAATCAGCACGCCATCCGTGGCTGCTCCGCCTGGATCGGACATGGTCAAACCAGCGAGTATCGTGGCGTTGCTGAATACGACGTTCTGGCTGGTTCCTATTTGAATCCAACCGGAATCATCGGTGGCATAAGAATAATAAGCAGAGAGGGTACTGCCCCAGCGTACCAGCCGTAGCTGGACGGGCGCCGTTATACCGGTAACTACGGTCGATTGTTCGGTTGCGCCATCGGCTGATACCCATTGGAACGTTATCGATCCGCTGTTGGAAACCACAACCGATGCCATTGCCGCAGACGGTTCTGTTGAATCGAGGAATGTTACGCCGCCGCTGGTTGCCGTGCTTGCGCCGGTAGTAAACCCGTTGATCTCAGCGGTAATCACACCGACTGATACACCGTTAGCATCGACCGTATTCCACGGCTGTAGCGCCGTTTGATCGCCAGTTACGCCTGCGAGCATATTGATCTGTGCATCGCTGCCCTGTGCAATCTGGACGCCCGCACCTTCGTTAAGGCCGCCGTTGATATCGAGGACGGAGTGACTGTTAAGCGTCAGGCTACTATCCAGACTCACCGCATCAAAGACGGTCGGATCGGTGGACGTACCGCCCACGTCCAAGTTCCCGACCATGGCACCACCGCTGGCCGGTGAAGCATAGAGCGTTGCACCGTGAACGGTATTATCGAAGACAACGGTGTTACCCGCACCGGCGGTGATCCTCACACCACTGGAGAGATTTACATTGGAGCCGAACGTGACTGTCGTGCCACTGGAGCCGTCGGCAGCTATTTCGCTGGCGTTGATATCGACAGTGCCGGTATTGCTGAAGACAGCACCTTGATCGTTGACAGCTCCACCAAGTTGTCCGACTGCCACGGTGCTGCTGCTGTCGGCGATGATGCTGCCGCCGGATTGAAGCGTCACAGACTGCGACTGGACGGTTAGATCACCAGCATTAGAGGCCGTCAGAATTCCCGTGTTGATAAATGGAAGCGGAGAAGGTGCCGGCACGAGATCCGTGGCGGAGACTGTACCATAACCGGTAATATTGAAATCGAGGTTGCCGCCGTTCGCCGCGATTGTTCCGGCATTTATCATTTCACCGCTTGAAAAGGGCACCGCCAGGTACAATTGGCCGTGTCCTTCAATCGTACCGTAGTTGTAGAAACTCGCGGTGGCAATACCAATACCGTATCCACTAAGCTCATCATCGTAGCCCGGTTCCAATCCCATAAACCCATTGATACTGATGGTCCCGTCGTTGTACATATAGGGAACATTGGAGTCTGCGATATACCCCGCACCGCTGATGGTAATTCCTTTATTGATTGTCACTGTAGCGGTCGGAGAACTGGACCGTTGGTACGCGCTGGATGAGACCACCTGCAGGGGATTGCCGCTTGCGTTTGAATTGGTAATGCTCATCGCTCCAGATGTCGTCGGCAGTATTGCCAACGGAGCTGGATCAGAGGTGGAAGTGAAGAAATACAACTCCGCATTACCTAATACCGTCATAATCGCGCCAGGCTGCTCGGCTATGCCGTTCGGCAAGAAGACCATGAGGTTATTAAAAGTGACTGTACCAGCCAGTGTGACGCTCTTCAGATACAGTGATGCACTCGACGATCCATTGCCGTTGATCGTCATAGCCTGGCCAGCGGTGCCAATATAACCACCTTCAATGGTGCCGTTATCCATTACCCACGAACTGATCGTGGCCAGCGATAACGGATTGCTGCTGCCGCTGTTATCCAACGTCCCATTGAACTCAATGCTGCCGCCGCCCGAACTGCTTATCGTGCCGATCCCCGCTGACGTGAAATTCCCATCTAACACCAGTACGCCCCCGGCGACCTCGATGGTCCCGCTATTGCTCCAATTGCCGTCCAGCGTCACACTGCCACCGCTGACGTCCAGCGTGGTACCGGACGACAACGTCACGCCTTCCAGCGTCAGAGTTCCGCCGCTGACATCCAGCGAGGTGCCGGATGACAACGTCACGCCTTCCAGCGTTAATGTCCCGCTGCTGACGCTTAACGAGCCGGTAAGCGTCCCACCTTCAATGGTGCCGTTATCCATTACCCACGAACTGATCGTGGCCAGCGATAACGGATTGCTGCTGCCGCTGCCGCTGTTATCCAACGTCCCGTTGAACTCAATGCTGCCGCCGCCCGAACTGCTTATCGTGCCGATCCCCGCCGACGTGAAATCCCCACCCAAGTACAATACGCCCCCGGCGGCTTCGATCGTCCCGCTGTTGCTCCAATTCACATTATTACTGGAATAGCCCCCCGCCCCCAAGTACAATCCCTGGCCGCTGACATCGGCGTTGATCACTCCTCCATTGGCCACATCCAGTGTTGCGCCGGAGGAACCTTCAATGGAACCGTAGCCGGTGATGCCGCCGCCGGAACCAATTGTCACCGTGCCCTCAAGGGACAGGGTCCCTCCCGGCATTTGCAGGTTGCTCCCCAAGGTCACATCATTCAACGTGCCGGAACTGCTGGAAATCGTCCCGTTGGAATCATTGCCCACCGTCAGTTGCGAACCATCCGACGACATGACGGTCCCGTCCGCGATGGTCCCGTCATTCAGCAGCAGCGTTGAACCCGTCGTTGACGATGACAGCGTGAACGTGTCATTAGCGCTGTTGATCATCATCACGCCCGATAGTTCCACCTGACCGCTGGAATACTCCAAGGTGCCCAGATCGCTGGTGCTGAAGGTGCCGCCAAGATTCAGTATGCCTCCCGCATCTTCCAACGTCCCGCTATTGCTCCAATTGCCGCCCAGCGTCAATGTCCCGCCAGTGACATCTATCGCCCCTTCATTGACCGAACCGATGATTCCGCTATTCTCCAGCGTCACACTGCCACCGCTGACGTCCAGCGTGGTACCGGACGACAACGTCACGCCTTCCAGCGTCAGAGTTCCGCCGCTGACATTAAGCGTTGTACCGGATGATAACGTCACGCCTTCCAGCGTTAATGTCCCGCTGCTGACGCTTAACGAGCCGGTAAGCGTCCCACCTTCAATGGTGCCGTTATCCATTACCCACGAACTGATCGTGGCCAGCGATAATGGATTGCTGCTGCCGCTGTTATCCAATGTCCCATTGAACTCAATGCTGCCGCCGCCCGAACTGCTTATCGTGCCGATCCCCGCCGACGTGAAATCCCCACCCAAGTACAATACGCCCCCGGCGGCTTCGATCGTCCCGCTGTTGCTCCAATTCACATTATTACTGGAATAGCCCCCC
>JAJZDN010000042.1:31336-36533 GCA_021805985.1 Planctomycetota bacterium
GCCGCCCGAACTGCTTATCGTGCCGATCCCCGCCGACGTGAAATCCCCACCCAAGTACAATACGCCCCCGGCGGCTTCGATCGTCCCGCTGTTGCTCCAATTCACATTATTACTGGAATAGCCCCCCAAGTACAATCCCTGGCCGACAATGTTCGCGTTAATAACGCCTTTATTATCCAACGTTTCAGAGTAGTTACCAAAAAGGCTGGAAGCGGCACTGATGCTTCCAGCCCCTTCAATAGTGATACCGTTGTCGACGGTCAATACACCCGATGAATCCGTATCATAAATGGTCCCGCCCTGATAAGTCCCGTTTACCATGCTTCCCAAGTTGATGGTGCCTGTGCCGCCCAGTGTCTGGCCAGCCGAAGTGTTTGCAGGATCATGTACAAACTGGAGCGCAGAGCCACCAACAACATTGATGATCGCGTTGTTGTCCAACGTCAGACCGTCTTCCACAGTCAGCGTGAAACCGGAACTTAGCGTCAGGTTGCCCGCCAACTGCACGCCCGCCAGGGTGACGGCATATCCGGTCGGGGTGGGTGCCTCGCCGACATCTCCAACATAACCGCCGGTGATCGTTCCGCCGCCCATGGTCCATGCGTCAAGGGTTGTCCACGATAACGGATTGCTGCTGCTGCTACCGCTATTGTTCAGCGTGCCGGTGAAGTTGATTGTTCCGCCGACATTGGTGATTGTTCCAATATCGCCGGGCGTGAAGTTGCCCGCCAAGTTCAACGTTCCACCCGAATCAATGTTGATGCTGCCGGAAGCGTTGGTCCATGAGCCGGTTGTTCCGTAATCATAGCTTGTTGACGCCGCGCCAAGGGTCAGCACACCACCGCTCTCCACGGTGATCGCCGAATCGTTGGCACCGATTGTGTCGGTTGCCCCGTTATTGTAATCCTTGAAGGTTACGGTACCGCCAATAACATTCAATGCCGTGGCTAGCGTATCACCCTCAAAAGTTGCGTCGCTTGCCTGCAATGCTCCTCCGCTGGCGGCGGATATTGTGAGGTTGGTGACCGTGCCATCGAAAACAATAGTATTGCCTGAGGCGGCGGTGATGATACTTGAAGATGCGCTGCCGACCAGTCCGATGATGCTAACGCCATTGTCAAAGGTTACCTGTGAGCCAGAGTTGGCCCCATTGACGCCGATCTGTCCGGCACCGGTGAGCGTGACGGTTCCACTGCCGGAAATGGATTGCGTATTGCTCGTGCCGTCGATGAAATTAAGCTGTGCGCCAGCATCAACTGCGATTGTTGTACCACTTTGTAGTGTCAGGCCGTCAGAGATATTTAAGGTCGTTCCAGAATCCACGGTGAGGTTGGAGACCAAGGTTGCCCCGTCGAGCGTAACGCTGGTTCCGGATATATTTGCCGTGGTGCCACTGCTACCTATGAACCCACCCATGATTGTACCGCCGTCCATGATCCAGGAACTCAGAAGGGCAGAAGACAGAGCGGTGTTGTAGTTGTTCAGTATTCCGCTGAGCTCAATGGTACCGCTATTATCGATAGTGCCGATAGCGGCGGTAGTGAAACTGCCGCCAAGGTCGAGTGCCGCACTACTGGCGACCATGATCGTGCCCGAATTGCTCCAGCTACTGCTTGTTTGGCCAGCGCTTCCACCCGCTCGTCCAAGTTGCAGAGCGCCTTCGTTAACGTTTACCGCTCCCGTATTGTCAAAGACCACGTTAGCACTGTCATATGGGAGAAATTCAGCCGAGCGAGTCCCCGGTGGAATGGCAATATTCAGAGTACCCGCGTTGTTAAATGCCATTGACGACATGTCATTGAACGAGTTTGGCTGAAACCAATCATCGCTGGTTATGGTAAATACGCCGCCAGCCGCGTTGTAAACTGTCGCGCCGTCCTCAAAATAGAACCACCGGCTTGAACCATCGTCCACTATTCCATAATTTGTCAACGTGGCATTTATCAGATACTGGTCGTTATTCTCTATTGTCAGCGTGGCACCTGTGTCAATGTTCATTGCGCCGTTCTGCAACGTCATCGCATAAAGCTGGATATCACCGCCCGTCAAAGCAGTGATCGTGCCACCATTTACGGTATCCGCAAGCGCAAGTGCATTTCCGGACGCGACGCTAATGGAACCGGGACCATTAATGTTCACGCCACCAGTAAAGGTAACTTGGGACCCGGCGTTGGTGCCGTTTACGTTTATCTGTCCGACGGCGTAACCTCCGCTGGCGGCGTCAAGCACAATCGAGCCGTTGCCAGCCACGGTTTGCGTATTGCTGTTTCCATCCTCAAAATTCAGCGCTCCGCCGGCGTCCACCGTAATGGTCGCGCCGTTCTGCAGTGTCAGGCCATCGGCGACGTCGAACGTCTTCCCGGATTCCACCGTAATATTTGAGTTCAGCGTTGCGGCGTCGAACGTCACGTTGCCGCCAGAATTTGCGGTGATCGTTACACCATTTTCAAGGGTTAGACTTCCGGTTACGTTCAATGCTGCACCTGATTGCACAATCACGTTTGAGTTGAGTGTGACGTTATCCAATGTTGCCACGGCTGGATTAATCGCTACCGAATCAATGAACGCGGTGTTGTCGCCGCTGGCATTGTCAAGGCCCACGATAGTGATGGTGTGTGTTCCCGCGGAAACAGTGAAGGCGGGCGTCGTGTATTGCTGATAATTTGTGCCTTGCGGAACAAACGTATAAACCGCTTGGCCGTCGATCTGGACTTGCAGGGTCTGAGCATTGAGATTAGCTCCGCCCCGCTGCGCCGCCAGAAGATTCAGCGAGTAAGTCCCGCCGGTTGCAAAATTGATACTCTGGCTGATTTGGGTAGAGTAATCAATAAAAGCAACCTGATTACCTTGTGGAGCGTTGGGATTGCCGGATGTATAGCCGCTTCCATTGGCGGAAATTCCGCTATAGTAATATGGGAAGTTCCATCCAGTACCGGAAGGCTCTCGCTGATAGGTGCCCGACGCCAGAATGGGCGTCTCGAAGCCGCTGTCGGCCAGAGTCACGCCCGCTGGGGCGGTCGGGAGGACTTCCAGCCCCACGCCACCGGTAGCGCTGATGGTTCCACCGTTGATGGTACCGCCATCGAGCAGCAGCGATCCCGTGGTGGTTGGGCTTAAGTTCAGCACATCGGTGGAAGTATTGGCGGTGTTGGCCAAATTAACCGCCGAGCCGTTGATGCTCCATGAAAGGATTTGTTGCGTCGCTGTTAAGAATCCGCTGCCAGCGGTGAAACCCGCCCAACCCATTGGGCCGACATAATTCGCGATGTTGACGCCGTAGGTTTGCGTCAGACTGGTATTTGTAGCCGTATCCGTCTCAGTGACGACAAGCGAATTGCTGGACGCGGTATAGCTGACCTGCACATTGATCACATCACCAGAATGCAAATTGATATCGGCACTGTTCAGGCTGGTGCCACCAAAGGGTTGATTTCCATTGAGGAACAAACCGGTTGAATTGTTGGATGGATCGCCCGTATTCGCATTCTGATACAGATCAAACTTGACGGCAATACTGTTTTCAATACCGCCATAACCTAAATCTCCTTCCCCGCGACCTAGTGATTGCGGCCCCTGTCCCTGAATGGTAAACGTGAAGCCATCGGCATTGGCATTGGTAAGCTGGAAGGAAAAATTGCTGGTGAAATTGGACGCAACGTTTATTGGGGTGTTATCAAATGCGCTGGCAGCTTCCCATTGCTGACCGTTCGTTAATTCTAACCCGCCCGGGATTAAAGACGTAACACCATTGAGCGTCAACGGCTCTCCCGTATTGTCAATGGTCCCGGTAAGTTCCACTTGTCCTGCGGTGTAATGCCAATTGGCCACGCCCAGATCGGCTGTAGTGACTAAGCCGCCAATATCCAGCGTGCCGCCCGATATGTTGATGGTTCCACTGTTAATCCATGGCGAAGTGCCGGAACCCAGCGTCACCGTACTGCCAGTGTTGACCGTCAGCGTGCCATTGGAATCCAATGTGAAGCTGGCACCGGTAATCGCAAGGTTGCCGCCGTTCGCGGTGGTCAGCGTTCCATCATTCTGGAATGGTGCTGCGATGGTCAGCGCCTGGCCAGCGACATTGGCATCAATGGTTCCCTGATTAATCAGCAGGCCGTCATATTGATTTACAATATTGCCGGCACCGGCGAAAGTGATCCCAGCGCCGAGGGTGGTTGCTCCATAATAAATGTGGACCGTGGAACCGGACCCCAAGTCGATTTGACCGGAACCACTTATAGCTTGGCCTGTCGTTCCGCCACCGTCAAACCAAAGACTGCCGCCCGATGTAATGGTTGCTGTGGCTCCAGCCTGCATCGTCAGACCACCCTCAATCCACAACGTCGCGCCGGAGGCGACGGATAAGTTGGCCGCCAATGTCGCACCGTTGAGATACAAATAATTGTTGGCAACATTTACCGTCTGCCCGCTGGCACCAACCGTCCCGCCGATGATGGTACCATAGTCCATGGTCCATGAATTCAGCAGCACAACTGAAACAGTCTGACCGGTGTTGGTCAGCGTGCCGCTGAAATCAATGGTTCCACCGCTATTGTTGATCGTCCCCAGATCGCCTTGTGTAAAGTAACCGCCAAGATGAAGTGTGCCGCCGCTGGCGATGTTAATCGTGCCGGAAGCGTTGGTCCAAGAGGAAGAAGTGGAATTATAATAGTAGTTACTCAAATACAACGCTGCGCCGGAGGCGACGTTGAATGTTCCGTCATTGACGCCCTGAACATCCGATCCGCCAGTGAAATAATTATAATAATCCTCAAGGTAGACATAGCCGCCATTGATGGTTATCGCCCCCTGAAGCGTGGCACCCTCCAAGTACAAGCCGGAACTACCGGAAATTGTAATGGTATCGCCGGTTGCTCCGACGTTTCCACCAATGACCGCGCCCCAGTCCATTGTCCAACCGTTCAGCAGCGCCGCGGAAAGATTGCCGCCGGTATTTGTCAATGCGCCGCTGAAATCAATGGTTCCACCGCTGTTGTTGATCGTCCCCAAGTCGCTCTGAGTGAAATCGCCACCAAGGTTAAGAGTGCCGCCGCCAGCGATGTTAATCGTGCCGGTGGCGTTGGTCCAGGATGACGTGAGGTTGTAATAGTCGTTACGTAGGTTTAATGTGGCACCCGAGGCAATGTTGATGGTTCCGTCGTTGACACCCACAACATCCGATCCCCCGCTGTAGTAATTG
>JAJZDN010000002.1 GCA_021805985.1 Planctomycetota bacterium
ATACCAAAACGCCGGCGGAAGCAGGCTTACAATTTCGCGCCGCCGAGTTACCCGCACCCCTGCTGCGCCTGGCTCCGACAGGCCGCTCCGCAGGGGTGGTGGTAACGTCGGAAATGGTATCAGGAGGACGCAGAGGTAGGGGGAGGACTGACGTTTGGGAACTTTATACTTTTCCACGCCAATGAGTTCACCATCATATCGTCGTCCATCCTATCCTCCATTACCTCGCCCACCTCTGTGGTGAAAATACGCCTGCCCAGCAAAATAGCAAAGCGCAGCGCTTCTGAAGAATGCAGAATGCCAGATTCGAGATGCTAACTGCCGCGCAGCGCCAGCGCTTCCACATTCTAACTCCTAACTTCTAGCTCCTAACTCCTCTTCGGGATTGAATTATGAAGATTGCGTTATTTATTGATACCGTGGCGTTTGCCGGTACGGAGCGGCATGTGCTGGATCTGGGACAGGCGTTGGTCTTGGCTGGCGCGGCGGTAATTATTGTGTGCCCGGTGGCGTCACCGTTGACGCCCCGCTGTATGGCCGCGGGTTTGGCGATGCTGGATGTGCCATCAAGCCTGCGGCATGGGGCACGGACTGTAAAGATTCTTGCTGGGGAATTGCGGGCTGGGCGGGTGGATATTATTCATGCGCATAATGGCCGCACGCATTTGCTTGCTGTGGCGGCGGTGAAGCTGGCTGGGCGGGGGCGGGTGGTGGCCACGCAGCATTTTCTGGCACCTAACCGCACAGGTCGACGTGGGCCGAAGGCTTGGCTGGCGGGCAGGCTGCACCGGTGGGCGGAAAAAAACACGGCGGCCTTTATTGCTATTTCACAGGCGGTGAAGGATCAGATGCTGATTCGGGGTGATGCGGGGGCCGAGAAAATAACGGTGGTCCATAACGGCACGCCTGAGCCGGAAAAAACTTCTCCGGATCGCATTGCGGCTTTGCGTGCGGAGTTGGGCGTGGGGGATGCGCTGATGGTATTCTGTGCGGCCCGGCTGCAGAAGGAAAAGGATATTCCGACGTTGATAAAAGCGGCGGCGCTGCTCGTCGCAGCGAGCAGCGAGCATCTGGCATCCGACGTGGGGTTACAGGTTACAGGGGACAGGTTACAGGGGACGGGCGAGGAGTTAGAAGTTAGGAGTTGGAAGTTAGAAGACGGTGCGACTCCGCAGGCTTTGCCTGCAGGGCAAAATAGCAGCGAAGCGATTCCAAATTCTAACTCCTATCTTCTAGCTTCTAGCTCCTCGCCCCAGTTCTTTATCGCTGGGGAGGGCGATCAGCGGGGGGAGTGTGAGCGGATCATCAATGATCATGGAGCACGGAGCGTTGACGAGAAGTTAGGAGTTAGGAGTTGGAAGTTAGAAGACGACGATAGGGTACGGGATCAGAAGTTAGAAGTTAGAAGTTGGAAGTTAGAAGACGGTGCGACTCCGCAGGCTTCGCCTGTCGGGCAAAATGGCAGCGCAGCGCTTCCGCCGCATTCTAACTCCTATCTTCTAACTTCTAACTTCTCGCAAGCGGATGGGGGAGCCATCCGCTTGCTCGGTTTTCGGTCCGATGTTTCTGCGTTGATGGCGGCGTGTGATCTTTTTGTTTTGCCGGCACCGGCGGAGCCATTTGGGTTGGTGGTTATTGAGGCGATGGCCTTAGGCAAGCCGGTGATTGCGGCGGGGGCGGGTGGGCCATTGGAAATTGTGGCCAACGGTGAAACAGGGTTGCTATTCGAACCGGGAAACTCCGAAAGCCTGGCTGCGGCGATGAAGCAATTGCTGGCGGACGCGGACCTGCGGAAGCGCATGGGAGAAGCGGGGCGGAAGCGGTATGAGGAAATGTTCACGGCACAGGAGATGGCGGGGAAGATGCTCGCCGCGTACGCGGCAGGCCGCTAGGAGTTAGAAGTTAGAAGTTAGAAGTTAGAAGTTTTTGCTTGGAGTTAGGATGAGAATGGTTGCGAAATGCTTTCAGGATTTAATTGTTTGGCAGAAGGCTCACGCGTTTACGTTGGAGGTGTACGCTTCGACGCGCGGATTTCCAAAAGAGGAAATCTATGGATTGACGGCACAATTTCGCCGAGCTGCAGTCTCCATTGCGGCCAATATTGCCGAAGGATTTCGGAAGCAATCGAAGGCCGACAAGGCCCGATTTTTCAACATGGCCGAAGGCTCGCTTGAGGAGTGCCGCTATTACCTGATTCTTGCGCATGATCTTGGCCACTTGGACAAACGCACCCTCTGGGAGCTAAGCGACGAAATCGGACGGTTATTAAATGCGTACCGAGCGGCAGTGCTGGCGGATGCGAGAAGTTAGAAGTTAGAATGCTTCGATGACGAGGAGCTAGAAGCTAGAAGATAGGAGTTAGAATTCTGCGGAAGCGCTGCGCTTTCAGTTGGCCCCCGCAGGCAAAGCCTGCGGAGTCGCACCGCCTTCTAACTTCCAGCTTCTAACTTCTAACTTCTCTTAAAGGAAAAAATGCTTTCCATTATTATCATTTCTTTTAATACGCGCGATACGACACTTCGGTGCTTGCGGGCGGTTTTTGCGCATTTGGATGGCGTTGCGGCGCAGGTTATGGTGGTGGATAACGCGTCGGCGGATGGCAGTGCCGATGCGGTTGCTGCAGAGTTTCCGCAGGTGGTGCTGATCCGCAATCCGGATAACGCCGGGTTTGGGGCGGCCAATAATCTGGCGATGGCGCAGGCGAAGGGGGATGTTTTTCTGCTGTTGAATAGTGATGCGTTTTTAACTGCCGGCGCGTTGCCCGCGATGCTCAAGGTGCTCGATGAACAGCCGAAGGTGGGCGTGGTGGGGCCGCGGCTGCTGAACGCCGATGGCAGTTTGCAGCGATCTTGCTATCGGTTTCCGTCCCCGGGCGTGGCGTGGCGGGAGGCGCTGTGGATTTCGGCGGTGGTGTCGGCGACAAGTGTTTTGGGGGATCTTCGCCGGTGGCCGCATGATACGCCCTATCATCCTGAATGGGTGATTGGGGCGTGCATGATGGTGCGGCGAAGCGTGTATGAGGCGGTGGGAGGCTTTGACCCGAAATTTTTCATGTATGCAGAGGAAACCGATTGGCAGAAGCGGATTGGCGACGCGGGCTGGGAAATTGCATTTACGCCGGGGGCGCAGGTGACGCACTTAGGCGGTGCCAGCGGGGCGGATGATAAGCCGAAAATCAACAACTATTTTTTTTCCAGTGGTGATTATTATTATCGCAAGCATCATGGGGTACTGGGTATGTACAGTGCGCGGGCGGCGGTGACGGTGGGCGGGCTGTTGCGGTTGCCGCTGTGGGGGATCATGTGGCTGGCGTTGCCGCAGCGGCGGGCGAAGCTGGGGGCGAAAATGCGATTGCGCACGTGGCTGATCCGACGGAACGGCGGAGGAGTTAGGAGTTAGGAGTTAGAAGTTAGAAGAGGGCGACGTTACGGGTCACAGGTGACAGGGGCGGAGGAGTTAGGAGTTAGGAGTTAGAAGTTAGAAGGGGGAATTCAGAGCCTTGAATCTAGAAGCTGGAATACGGGCACCCAGGGGCAGGCTCTGCCTGCCCAGCAAAATAGTAAAGCGCAGCGCTTCCGCAGCATTCTAACTTCTAACTTCTAACTTCTAACTTCCAGGTTCCAGATTCCCGCCACCCCGATTTAAGGGAGCGATGCTCAAACACCTTATGCATACTTTGATTTTCGTATCGTTGGAAAACTGGGACGACATCTGGCGGCGAAACCAGTTTGTTTGTGCGGAGTTGGCGCGGCGCTATCCGGACATGCAGATATTGTTTGTCTGTCCGCCGCGGGATGTTTCCAATGCGATCCGCACGCGGCGGCTTGGTTCGCTAAGGGGGCCTAACAATTGGCATCCGGAAGGGTTCCCTAATATCACGGTGACCAAACCGCTCAAGCTGTTGCCCAGTACACTGGCGGTGGGCCGGTGGGTCAATGATTTCATGGTTCGAGTGCATGTTCGCGGAATGCTGCGGATCATGGATGAGCAGAAGTTAGGAGTTAGGAGTTGGAAGTTAGAAGACGACGACGAGGGGGGATTTACCACAAAGACACAAAGACACGAAGAAGCGGGGGAAGATCCACAGATTGCACAGATTACACAGATTAACGACGACGGGACGGAGGTTACGGGTGACAGGGGACAGGGGACGGGCGAGGAGTTAGGAGTTAGGAGTTGGAAGTTAGAAGACGACGACGGGGTACGGGGTCAGAAGTTAGAAGTTAGGAGTGAGGAGTTAGAAGAAGGAACGAATCGGCAGGAGGAACCTGCCGAGCAAAATGAAAGCGAAGCGCTTCCGAAGCATTCTAACTCCTATCTTCCAACTCCTAGCTCCCCGTCGTCCGGAGCCACAGAGATCACAGAGGCGGATAATCCACAGATTTCACGGATTTCACAGATTACGGGGTTAGCCGGCCAGCCTGCTGGCCGGGGGCCGGCGGCAGCCGAGCAAAATGAAAGCGCAGCGCTTCCGCAACATTCTAACTCCTATCTTCCAACTCCTAACTCCTCACTGAGCGGCGTCATGCTGTGGCTGAATCCGCACGATGCGGTTCACATGGTGGGCCGCATGGGTGAAACGCGGGCGATTTATGACATTACCGATGATTGGACACAATTTACGCACTTCACAGATCGCAAAGCGTTGCTGGATCGCACCATTGCGGAAGACGCGTTACTTTGCCGCAAGGCGGACGCGGTGATTGTATGTTCCAAATCACTTTATGAATCGCGGAAATCTCTGGCCAGGGACATCCACCTGATTCCTAATGGTGTGGATGCGGCGCATTATCGTTGTGTGCTTGACGATCATGGCCCCTTGCCGGGAGCGTGCCAAGGCTGGCCCCGGCCCGTTTTCGGTTACACGGGCAGCATTCATGGTGATCGAGTGGATGTTAAGCTGGTCGAAGCGATGACCGTGGCGATGAAAGCGAAAAATATGCCGGGGACACTTGTGCTAATTGGCCCGGTGATGCTGCCGATGCAGGATCGGCAGCGGCTGGAGGCCACGGGCCGCGTGATATTTACAGGGCCGATAGCGTACCGGGATTTGCCGCAGTATATGCGGGCGTTTGATGTGTGCATTGTGCCGCACTGCATGACGGCTTTTGTAGAAAGCCTTAACCCTATCAAGTTGTGGGAATATCTGGCAGCGGGCAAGCCGATTGTATCCACGGATGTCGCGGGTTTCCGAGATTACCCCCATCTCGTGCGGACCGCCCGGACTGCGGACGAGTTTTTGACCCAGTGCCAGGCGGCGGTGGCTGAGGGTACTGAAAAAAGCGAATTGCGTCGCGCGGAAGCCGGGAAACATTCCTGGCGTTCACGTGTGGATGAGATAGTGACCGTGCTCGGACAGGCTCGTGCCCAGCGCAGCGGCGAACGAAACGGCCCGCTGCAAAGGCCCTGAACAGGTCTCAACTTGTCATTGTGTCGTCCCAGCGAAAGAAGGTAGAATATTGTCATGGAACGAATTGCCATCAATCCGGAAACATGCAACACATTGTTGCCGATCCATTTGCCATCGGAGCAGATCCAGTCGTTCTGCCGCAAATGGATGGTAAGCGAGTTTTCGTTTTTCGGATCGGTGCTGCGTGATGATTTTCGGTCCGATAGCGATGTGGACGTTTTGGTGAGCTTTCAGCCAGAACATTCATGGAGCCTGTTTGAGTTGCTGGACATGCAGGATGAACTCTCCGCGTTGCTGGGACGGACGGTCGATTTAGTGACTAAGGGGGCGCTTCGCAATCCATTCCGGCGGTATGAGATTTTGACCACGCGACGGGTGATCTATGCACGGTGAGCGTGGCGACGCGGCTTGCCTTTGGGACATGCTTGAGTCGGCGCAGTCCGCATTAGACATGGTTGCTGGGTTAACCCTATGAAAATATTATTAATTTCCCACACCTGCCAGTCCCCTACGGAGGGACAGCCTAAGGCCGAACTGCTGCATGCGATGCCCGATCTGGATTTGCGGGTATTAATACCGGATCGGTGGAAGCATTACGGAGCGTGGCGGAGCGTAAAATTTGTGGATCAGGCGGCGGCAAAATATCACGTTGGAGCGGTACGCTGGCCGTGGGTGGGTCCGGCCCAATGTTATCTGCATTATTATCCTGAATTGCCGAAAATATTGCGTGACTTTCAGCCGGACATTATTGATTTGTGGGAAGAGCCGTGGGCCTTGGTTAGTGCGCATGCGGTGTGGCTGCGGGATCGGATGTTACCGGGGGCAAAAATAATTTCAGAAACAGAGCAGAATATTAATCGCGTGCTGCCGCCGCCATTTGAGCAGTTTCGGCGTTACACGCTCAAACATGCTGATTTTGTCATTGGTCGCAGCCGGGAGGCCTTGTCAATCACGCATGACAAAGGCTATCGCGGGTCTGGGGAAGTGGTGCCCAACGCGGTGGATGCGAAACTCTTTGTGCCCAGGGCCCGCGCGATGTGCCGGCAGGAAACAGGTTTGGGGGATTGGTGCACTGCCGAAGATTTTCTGGTGGGCTATGCTGGGCGACTGGTGGAGGAGAAGGGCCTTGCGGACCTGGTGGCAGCTGTGGCGCAGTGCCCACGTGAGGTGAAATTACTTTTTGTCGGCGACGGCCCTTTCAAGGCCGCGTTAGAACTGCAAATTCAGCAACTAAATTTAGCTGATCGTACGCGTATTATTCCAGCCGTTCCGCTACAAAAACTTCCCATGTTAATGAATTCGATGAATGTTTTTGCGCTGCCATCACGCACCACCGCCACCTGGAAAGAACAGTTTGGCCGCGTGATTATTGAATCGCATGCGTGTGCGGTGCCGGTGATTGGCAGTAATTCGGGAGCCATTGCTGATGTGGTAGGGGATGCCGGCCTGGTTGTCCCGGAGAGCGACCCCGGTGCTCTGGCTGCTGCGATCAGTCAATTAAACGCCGACCGCAACGGCGCAGCAGAAATGGGCCGGCGGGGTTTTGAACGCGTACAGCGCGAATTCAGTTGGGAATCTGTGGCGCGGCAAATGGCTGCGATATATCAGCGTTGCAATTCTAAAAATCAAACGCTAGTAACGGCGTGAGTAAATTTAATCGTATTATCAGACGCAACATTATCACACGTTGGCGATAATAAATCCGGCGGTTTTTTTCTTGTTTTATTGGAGGTTATCGGCAATTATCTTCGCACGTTGATTAACCGGCGAATGACTCGCCGGTATTGAGAGGCCCTGAATTGAGAGGGAGATAGAGAGTGAGAGCTTATCACAACCGTACTTTGGGCTTTTCTATTATTGAAATGTTGGTCGTGCTGGCCGTAATCGCCATTCTTGTAGGCATTGCACTGGCGGTCGGTCGGCAGGTGATGGACTCGTCGCGGCGTGAACTTACGCACAGTGAACTTGCCGCTCTTCTGGGTGCTGAGCAATCCGTGGTTCACAAAACCGCAGGAATGGTGCCGCAATCCATGTACAACTTTCTGGTGGAATATCAGCAGTTGCATGCGTACCGAGATGTGAATGGTGTGTGGCGGGAGCATTCAAATATGTTGACGCGGCTGCCGGCTTCTATGGTGAAAAGCACCCTGGTGCCCATGCCAAATAATGGCAGCATGTTGATGATTACACAAGTTAATGATGCGTGGGGAAATGCGATTTAGTTCATTTCCCCGCAGGCACCCCAGAGCGGGTTACCCAGCGCGCACGGGGGTTATTTTGTCAGTGCCGGTGAAGATGGAATGATAGGCACCGTCGATGATATTCGCAGCTACAATCCGTAGGAGCAGGGGTGACCGTGGCTTACCGTGGGCAACGGCGGTTTATTACGAGTTGATAATTTGGCCTCCTTGGCCCTGTCCTGTGCCATGTCCGGTGTTATTGCGGTGCTGTAAGGCGGCGCGTATAGTATCACTTCAGCCACGGTTATGGCTTTGAAAAAATGATGAGTGAGATAGATTTTTGCGTGAGGATCATGTGACAAACGGTGCAGGTACGGTATTGTTTTATCAACGCCCGGTGCTGCTTGATCGTGTGGCGCACCGCCATGCGACAGTAAACATGCGAAACGCGGATTTTGCGTTCACCAGGAAGACCAATTCTGTTCCGGTCACCGCCCTTGAGTTTGGGCGGGCCGCAACTGAATACCCTATTGTCTTTGCCGGACCCTCGCCGGATCGACTTATGCCGGTGGTGGTGCTCGGACTGCGCAATGAAGAAAATTTATTTGTCAACGCCCAGGGCAAATGGTCGGGGATCTATATTCCAGCATTTATCCGACGGTATCCGTTTGTTTTGGCGGAACGTAACAATGCCCAGGAGCTAAGCGTGTGTGTGGACACGGCTTTCAGCGGCTGGACGGATTCCGGTGCCCCGAGCGCAGCAGCTAACGGCTCACCGGCATCGACTGATGCGGAAAAAGGTGAGGCCTTGTTTGATGAGCAAGGTGCCGAGACGCCATTTTTAAAAAATGTGCTGGAGTTTGTGGGACAATATCAGGGTAATATTCGGCAAACGCAACTGTTTGTACAAAAGCTTAATGAAATGAATTTGCTGGTGGGTCGAGAGATCCGTGCCCGCGACACTGCCAACCAGCCTCTTGCGTTGCGTGGATTTTTCGCGGTGGATGAAGCCAAGCTCAACGCTCTTAGCGATGCGCAGATTGTTGAATTGTATCGTCCGGGATTTATGGGGCTGATTCTTGCGCATCTTATTTCGCTGGGTAATGTCGCCCGGCTGGAAATGCGCCTTCGCAGCGGTGAAAGTCGTTAGACCGGTAGGGTTCTGCCGCGACATACTTGGTCCTGGCGATGATTTGTTATCCGGTCAATTATTATGAAACAGTTGTCGCATAAGCCGCCGCCGCGTATTCAAACTACCACGCTGTGGGAATATCCCTCGCAGGACTATGGACGCGACGCGCACGGTGACAAAGACTATGTAGGCGCAACGCCGGCATGGATCATATGGAATCTTCTACAACGCTATACCCGTCAAGGTGATAAAATTCTTGATCCCATGTGCGGCAGCGGCACCACCTTGGATGTTGCCGCCGAACTGGGCCGACTGGGCATCGGCTTTGATCTTGCGCCGCGCCGCCCGGACATTCAACCAGCCGATGCGCGGCACATTCCATTACCTGATCAGAGCATTGATTTTGTCTTTATTGATCCGCCATACAGCACCCACGTTGATTATTCTGATGATCCCAAGTGCATCGGTAAACTCGACGCCGGCGAATTATCTGATGACGGAAAACTCAATGCGTATTACCTTTCCATGCGCGAGGTTTTCGCGCAATGTCACCGCGTGATCAAGCCGCGGCGTTACATGGCAATTTATGTCAGCGATTCATTCAAAAAAGGCAAGCCTTTTATCCCCATCGGCTTTGATCTTTTTGCTCTGCTGCGGCGAAACTTTACGCCCGTCGATATTATCGCTGTGGTGCGACACAACCAGAAGCTCAAACGCGGAAATTGGCATACCGCGGCCGTGGAAGGCAACTTTTTCCTCCGCGGGTTTAATTACCTTATGATTATGAAAAAGCTCTAGTGCTCTGTCACGTCTACAAATTAGGATTGATTGGCCGCAAAGGCTCCAGATGCAAGAAGCAGCGGCGAAAACCGGGTCCGTAGACCCCTTGAGCTGCTGCGACGCCGCAGATGGGGCGTTTGCGGCCAACCCCGCGGGGCGGGGACCAGGCGGCCGTGGGCTTTGGCGCTCGTCGTCAATGTATGTTCCCATACACTTTCCTCCTTGCTTCGCGCCCACAACCCCCTGGCCCTCCGTCAATCCTAATTTGTAGGCGTGACAGAGCACTGGCATCATATCAATGCTCCGGCGCTACCGCCGAGTCCCGCCTCTCGCACAATCACTTCCATTCCCATTTCATTTTTGTATCGGCTGATAATGGATAATAACGCATCCATTGCATGAGCCGATGTATCCAACAAAACTGCGACGGTTCCACCGCCACCGCAATCGGTAATCCGCGCGCCGTACGCGCCGGCCTTAGGGCCTGCTGTGGAAAACTCGTCCACCAGCCAATCCGCCTGCGGACAGGATAATTGCAGCCGCAGGCGATAACTGTGGTGTGACGCCATCAGCAGCCGGCCCGCACGCTGCATGATTAACCGCCGTTGCGCCGTTAAGGCGGTGTCAGTTGGTGATTCGGATAATTCCTCCATGGCCTGGAGAAAATGCTCAGCATGTTCATATTCGTTGATTAAATGATCCAGCGTCGTGCGAATGGCATACATATTATTCGGAATAATTTCTCCCGCCGCGGAATCAAGCCCTCCATACGTTCTAAGAAAATCCGCACCGCGTAAGCGCCGGGGCAACAGGGATCGGAAGTATCTGCGATATAGCTCTGGTGAAACATTCCCTAAATACCCGTGGACCGGGTTGTGCCGCTGGCCCAGATCGCGATAAATGGTTTCAATAATTTTTGCGCCCATCGCTCCGGTAAGATGAAATTCCCCAAAAATATCCCGGTTCGTGGCGCAGGTCACCCCCGTATCCAATGCCAGTATCCGAATATCCTTTGAAAGTGGTATCTGCCCTAAGAGGGAATGCGGTTGCGCGCTATAACGTAATAGATGCGCCGGCGGGCCGTCTTGCGCAGATAATACAGTCAACGCATCTACCACATGGCCGTGATTACCGTCCGCTGCACGCTGCGCATCGCTGATAATTTCCGCCTTTTGAAGAGCACTTAACGACAAATTGCAGCTTGTACTCACCGCTTGGAGCAACGCTGCGGTAAGGGCGGTAGAAGCAGCCTGGCCAGATCCCTCGCGTATATCGGAATCCACCACCACCGTGGCTCCTATTGCACCGCCGGTATTTGGATTCGGAGAAAGGGTAAATCCCCTGTTGATCAGCGATTGGAACACATTAAGTAATGGGGCGGTCCAAGCGGCGGCCCGATCGCTCGCCGTTACAGCGACATGGTCACCGGCCTGGATTTTTTGCGTAAAAACGGCGGCTCCAGCCAAAATAACCGGTTGATGCTTCTGGCCATGCTGCTGCCCCACGAAAATCATTTTGCCGTCATCACGCCAAAGCAGCCCCACTCCTGCTCGGCTGGGCAACGCCATCTGCGCCACCACGCCGCCCGCTTCCAAAGATAGCCCGCCTAACACGTCCATCCGCGCGGGAGCTGTGCATATCGTCGTATCGCTCGGGCTGAAGCCCCCCGACACGGATTTCATTTGCAGCATCAAACGGTCTGTTAATGAGCCATCCATCTTCATGCGTATCAATAATAGGCGATGCGTTACCGATGACCAAGCCAAAGGGTCGCAACGCGGACTTTTTCCATGGCGGCGTTTTTGCACCCAACCTCTGCCGCTAACTCGTCAGAACGGCCTGTGAATGAATTGAAAATCACCTGCGCCGAAGCGGAATGCTCCCTTTTTTGTGGCCGCGTTTCGCATCAAACCGTGACGCTGCCGCGTCAGGCCATGGTTTCTGTGAGCGCTTCAACCGTGATGGGGCTATTAGCTCGATGCGGAAGCGTCGAGTTGGAATCGGAATGCGGTGCGAAAGCACGATGCTCATCCCGACGGTGGAGTTGGCACAGTAGGAAAGTACGGCCGGCGGTTTGCCGCGAGCAGCCCGCAGTTATCGATTCCGCCAAAGCCATAATCTACCATGAAAATCCTGTATTGACAGCCGGATTTTCATGGTATACCATAGTGCTCATGATTGAGCGAAAGACCGATATTGCACTGATTCGCACGGCGTTAAAGCGCAGCCGCGTGGTGGCGTTGCTGGGGCCAAGGCAATGCGGCAAGACTACCCTGGCGCGGACGTTTGTGCCCGCGGATTCGCTGAATTATTTTGATCTGGAGGATCCGCAGAGCGTGGCGCGGCTGGCACAGCCCGACATGGCCCTGCGGCCACTGAAGGGCTTGGTGGTTATTGACGAGGTGCAGCGCGCGTCCGAGATTTTTCCCCTGTTACGCGTACTGGCGGATCGTCGGCCCCTGCCCGCGCGGTTTCTCATTCTTGGCAGCGCGTCACCGGATCTGCTGCGGCAATCTTCCGAGTCCCTGGCGGGGCGCCTTGAGACTATTGCCATGGAGGGTTTCAGGCTCTCGGATGTAGGTGCCGGGGCCATGGCGAAGCACTGGTTGCGCGGCGGATTTCCGCTTTCGTTTACGGCTCGCGGCAATACGGATTCGCTGACGTGGCGCACGCAATTTCTGCAGACTTTTCTTGAGCGCGATATGCCGCAGTTGGGGGTGAGCATTCCCGCGGCCACCCTGCGGCGGTTTTGGATGATGGTGGCGCATTACCACGGGCAGATTTGGAATTCCGCGGAAATTGGTCGGGCTTTGGCGATTAACGAGACCACGGTGCGGCGTTATCTGGACCTGATGAGCGATGTGTTTATGGTGCGGCAGGTGCGGCCATGGTTTGAGAATCTTGGCAAAAGGCAGGTCAAGGCCCCGAAGGTGTATGTGCGAGATTCAGGCTTGTTGCACGCTCTGTTAAATATCAACAATCAGCGCGATTTGGAGAGGCATCCCAAGGTTGGAGCGTCATGGGAGGGGTACGCGGTGGAGGAGATTATCAAATGTTTTCATCCCGGAGAGGCGTATTTCTGGGCTACCCATAATGGGGCGGAGCTGGATTTGCTTTTATTCAAAGGTGGAAAACGCATCGGCGTGGAGTGCAAGCGCATGGACGCCCCCACTATGACGCCGTCTATCCGCCATGCTTTGACGGATCTTAAACTGGACCACCTGCACGTTGTGTACCCCGGTACACGGCGTTATGCCCTGGCGGAGAATGTCGATGTACTTCCCCTGGCAGAATTTGTAAACGCCAAATAACGCAACATCTGGCGTTGGCCTTCCCCAGACGTTAAGATTTCCGCTTTGGAGGGCTGCTTCAATGACATCTAATACCGCCGCTGTTTCGCTTTCGGATTTACTGGCCCTCATTGAAGAAATTTGGGGATACCGTCAACTGCGCCCCTTGCAGCAGCAGGCCATGGAGGCGGTGCTGGCCAAGCGTGATTCCGTCGTGGTGATGCCCACCGGCGGTGGAAAATCGTTATGTTATCAGGCTCCGGCGATTCATCTGGCCCGCTGTGGCCGCGGGCCTACGGTGGTGGTGTCGCCGCTGATTGCCTTGATGAAGGATCAGGTGGATGCGCTTCGCACCTTGGGCGTGGCGGCGTCGCAAATGGATTCTTCGCTGACCCCGGATCAGCGGCGCCAAACCGCATCCCAGTTGCGCAGCGGCCAGTTGGATATGCTGTTTGTTTCTCCGGAAAAGCTCGTAGGGCAACAAAGTGGGGGCGGATCATTGGATGGCGGGGCATTTGTGCAACTGCTACGGGATTCAGGCGTGCAAACATTCGCCATTGATGAAGCCCATTGTGTCAGCCATTGGGGGCATGATTTCCGCCCGGAGTATCGCCGGCTTTCCAATCTCAAAACATTATTTCCCGGCTGTTCCATTCATGCTTTCACCGCCACTGCCACTGAACCGGTCCGGGCGGACATTGCCCAGCAGTTGCAACTGGATGATCCGGTGCGCCTGGTGGGAAATTTTGACCGGCCCAATCTGGTATACCGTGTACTTCCTCGAAAGGACATGATGGCACAGATCCAGGAAGTGCTGGATCGCCATAAGGATGAGGCGGGTATTATTTATTGCCTGCGGCGCCGGGATGTGGACGATATTGTTGCGGCGCTTAATGCACCCCGCAAGAACAGCGGGCGCACGGCACTGGGGTATCACGCCGGCATGACGCCTGACATTCGCCGCAAAGTGCAGGAAGAATTTGCCCGGGAGCAATGCGATCTTATCGTGGCAACCATCGCCTTTGGCATGGGCATTGATCGCTCGAACATCCGTTTTGTTCTCCATACCGGCATGCCTAAATCCATTGAAGCTTATCAGCAGGAAACCGGTCGCGCCGGTCGCGACGGGCTGGAGGCGGAATGCGTGCTGCTTTATTCCGGGCAGGATGTCATGACCTGGAAATCCCTGATTGAAAACTCGGCCGCCGAAGCAAAGCTCGCCGGTACACCCGTGAGTGCGGATTACGTTCCCACAGCCTTACGCCATCTTGATGATCTGGATCGTTTCGCGCGGGGCGCGGTATGCCGCCACAAAGCACTGGTGGAATACTTTGGTCAACGTTATATACCACCTGTACAGGATTCCGAAGCAGCCCCGGGCACGGAGCTTTCCTGCCAGGCTTGTGATCATTGTTTGGGCGATACCGAACCGGTTGCGGACGCATTGGTAATTGCGCAAAAGATTCTTTCTACGGTAGCCCGCACGGACCAGCGCTTTGGGGTGGGGCACATTGTTGCTATCCTGCGGGGCGAAAATACAGAAAGAATCCGCCAGCTTAAACATGATCAACTTTCGGTGCATGGCCTGCTGAAGGACCACACCAAGGCGGATCTGCGCAATTTCGTTTATCAGTTGGTCGGACAAGGCGTGTTGGCGCAGGAAAATTTGATCCTCCAGCAGGGCCGATCCGCGCCAATTCTCAAATTAAATCATGCGTCGGTGGACGTCATGAAAGGCCGAGGGCAGGTGCGGCTGATTCAACTGGTGCAAAAATCAGCCGAGGAATCCAGCAAGTCCCGCAGTAAAGAAGTATCCTGGCAGGGCGTGGATCATGCGCTGTTTGATTCTCTGCGGGCCATGCGCAAACATGTCGCAACCCAGCGCGGGGTACCACCCTACGTGATACTTTCGGATGCCACATTGCGTGAATTAGCACGCGTCCGGCCCACCACACTTGACGCCCTGCGTCTAATTTACGGCATTGGGGAAGCGAAGCTTCAATCACTGGGCGATACCATTATCCCTCTAATTACAGATTATTGCCGCATTCATAACGTGGCGACGGATATATCCGAACCTCGCCCCTCGCCAGCGAGCAGGCCGGCAGTAAGCAGCCGTCCAAATGCGGCCAAAGAAAAAGCATTCCAATTATTTGCGCAGGGCAAAGCCATAAAAGAGGTTGCGAAAGCTTTGGATCGTACAGAGACCACTGTTGTGGAGTATCTGGCGGAATATATCACCGCCGAAAAGCCCGCTTCCATTTCCGCCTGGGTGCCCGACGCCACATTCACGCGCATCGCCGACGCCTGCCGCCGGCACGGCACCGACCGCTTAAAACCCATCTTTGTGGCCCTTGATGGAACCGTTGCCTATGAGCTTATCCGTCTGGTTATCGCGTATTTGCTTACGCAGGAGTAGATCGACAGGGGTCCGTCCAAGTAAGGCAACCGCCCAAGCAGGTGTACGGGTGCGGCGAACTTCGGTCATTTTACTTTTGGTATGGCTGTATCCGGATCAGACCTCTTCATCGCCACTGAAACGGTTAACGCTATACCGGGTTAAGCGGCCCGCAGGGCATCGCGGTGTCGGGTTCGGACCTGTTTGTCGCTAACGGCACGGGTGGTACGGTCGGTGAATACACCACCTCAGGTGCCACGGTCAATGCGTCCCTGGTGACAGGGCTATTTAGTCCGGATGGCGTTGCTGTTTCCGGGTCGAATCTATTTGTCACAAACATGACCTACCCGGGCGAAATCGGCGTGTACACGATTTCGAATGGCCAAGCCGCCCTATCCAATTCATCCCTGATCACAGGACTAGATGGCCCGCAAGGCATTTTGGTTATCGCAGCACCCATGCCCGGTTCCGGCCCGCTGGCCCTATTGGGCAGTATGGCCCTGGTCGGCGGCATGGCCCTGCGCCGCCGAATCGCCAGGAAGCAGTAATCAGCGACCATCGCATTGGTTTGCATGATTCGTGGATTCCGGCTACACTACCGGGCTTGTGTTTGGTGAAATGAAGTAAGGTATATTATGCCGACAATTAATCAATTACTCCGTAATCCGCGACGCAGCCTTAAGCGCATTAACAAGGTCAAGGACCTTGAAGCGTCACCGCAGCGTCGTGGAGTGTGTCTGCTGGTAAAGACCATGACCCCCAAGAAGCCTAACTCGGCGTTGCGTAAAGTGGCGCGTGTGCGGCTTTCCAACGGTAAGGAAGTTACCGCTTATATTCCGGGTATTGACCATAACCTTCAGGAACACAGCATTGTTCTGGTCCGTGGCGGGCGTGTACGCGATTTGCCGGGCGTCCGTTATCACATTGTCCGCGGCGTGCTGGATGCCTCGGGTGTGGAAGCCCGTCGTCGCAGCCGATCCAAGTATGGAGCCAAGAAACCTAAGTAATCTTTAGTAATCTTTGCTGTTATCGCGGATTAAGCCGTTGGCTTAAGCGCGGGGAACAGTTTTAACCGTACCTTGAAGTATCCCGAATCCTGGTGATTCGATACGGAGAAACGAAAGGAAGCCGCCATGGGCGCAAAATCATTTACTGTAAGCAGCACACAGCTTAAACCCGATGCCATTTATAATTCACTGTTGATTTCCAAATTTATCAACTGCCTGATGTATGATGGCAAAAAAGCCACTGCCAAGCGCGTATTTTACGGCGCTATGGAAATTGTCGGCCAGCGGGTCAAAGACGCTAAACCCAACGAAGTGTTTGAAGCGGCTTTGAACAACATCAAACCCAACATTGAAACCCGGTCACGCCGGGTAGGTGGACAGAACTATCAGGTTCCCATGTCCGTGAGCCGTAAGCGGCAGCAGAGTCTGGCGATTCGCTGGCTGCTGGAAGCCGTTCGCGCTAAGTCGGGCAAGCCGATGAGCGAACGCCTTGCGGATGAAGTGCTGGCGGCCAGCCGGCGCGAGGGTGCGGCCATGCAAACCCGCGAAAATGTCCACAAGATGGCCGAAGCCAACCGTGCATTCGCCCATTTTGCCTGGTAATATTTGCAATCATAATATTGTGCGATTTTCGTGTGCGTTGGGGTGCGGTGCGCGCCGGGTCGGGTTGCCCTTGGTTTTTGTGACCGCATCCCGAATTGAACCGTGACGCTGCCGCGTCAGGCTACGGGTGGTGGTGCGCGCCGGGGGTGATTCGTGATGGCGGGGCGGCGGTGTGCGCCGGGGTGGGTTGCGATGGCGGATTGCGCCGGCCGCATGGCGTTTTGCAGCGAATCGTGGCGTCAATTAGCTCAATGCGGCAGCGTTGAGTTCGGGGCGGGATATGATTTGATCGCACGATAATTTCCCGCCGGTGCGATGGGCGTGATGCACGTCGGGGTGAGGTGTGGTTTTTTTGTGGGGGTGGGGTATTCATGAGATATATCGCGGGGGGAATGGGGATTTGGGGGGAAATACGGTAATATCAGTGGCGTACTGGCGTTAAAGCTTGTACGCCGTGCAAGTAGCGCGGGCGGATGAGAAAGTTTTCGACGAATGCAAATGGAATTTCGGAAAAGCTACGCACGCGCAGGTGGAGCATTTTTATTATGCTTGCTGCTGGCGGCCGGCGGGTGCGCAACGTTGCGGGTGACGCAGCCACCGGAAACTGCCGATGAGCAATTTCTGCTTTCCCGGGCGGCCTCTTTGGCAATAAGCAAAATTTCCGTAGCGAATCTGCGTGATCGGCTGGTGTATGTGAGCTTGCGTTTTTTGCGACCCTTGGGGCAATTGCCGGGGCAGGCATTTATGGAGGCAGATTTGCGATCTCATCTGCTCAAAAGCGGTGTGCGGGTGACCAATACCCGCGCGAAAGCCCAGATTGTGCTGGAGGTGCGCTGTGGAGCGTTGGGGATCAACCAGGAAAATTCTTTCATCGGTATTCCCGCCATTGCCTTTGGGGGCTACAACGCGGGTTCCAATTTATCGCTTCCGCTGGTGCTTCCGCAGATTTCCATTTTACAAAACACCACGCAACAGGGTTATGCCAGCGTCGCGTATGTGGCGTATTGGCGAAGCAGCGGCGAAATTGTGGCCAGTTCGGGGCCTTTTGTGGGCCAAACGTATCGGCACGACTGGTGGTTCCTGGGCTTTGGGCCGGAAACATCGGGGAATATTCCACCCGCGCTGCGGCGCTAAGTGCCGCCTGGATTCGCTGGCCGAGCCTATGATAGGGTCATGACCGGCTCTTTGAGAGCATTGCAATGACAGATCCGTTAAACAGTCCTGAACCTTCGCATTCTGTGAGCCGGCGCAGGGCACATCCGTGGCGTATAGCGATGGGCAGCGTTTTGCTTCTCTCGGTGCTGCTCCTGGTCGCGGGATGGATTGCCGTGCCGCGGATAATCAACAGCACGGCGGTTCACACGTATGTGCTGGCGAAAATTCAGGCGCGACTGGGCCTGCGGATTGATGTCAAAACCATGCACATTGGTTTGACGGGTAAAACCACCCTCACTAACGTGCGCATAGGCCTGCCCTTGCGCCATTGGCCCTTCGCCCGAATTCCCAAAGCAACTATAAATAGTCATGCCGTTGTCTGGTTGCTGCTGACCGGGCAGTTGGGCATTACCAACATTTCTCTCAATGACCCGCGAGTAATTCTGCATCAGGGCGATGAAGGCCGATGGAACTTGCCGGCGGCGTGGCAGGACATACGTGTGGCGTGGCAGGGCTGGAAGCTGCGGCACCCCGGAGGAGATTTAGCATCTGTGGGCTTGCCACGTGTCGTGATTCATCACGGAACACTGCTGGTGGAATTAACCCACCGACCGGAATTGGCCATTGATAATATCGAATTTAAGGGCATACCCACCAGTGCCTTGACGTGGCGGTTTTCCTTAAATGCAGCATCCACGCAAGTGCCGCAGTCGCATTTACTGGCACAGGGCGTATTGGTTCCCGGTCAATCCTGGTTGCACAGCATTCATGTGCAGGCCACGGGATTAGGGCCGTGGCTCAAACGGGTGTGGCCGACCTGGAGTGGGGCGGCGTCGGTGAGTGCCCAATTACGCGGGCGCGTGTTAAACAATACGCTTAGTGAGCGACTCAATGACGTCCGTATTGATATCGGGCAATTCGGCCTGCATGGCAACGCCCAGGCTCAATATGCCGGGGATCACTGGCAGATTAATCCTGAAAATATTGGCATTCGGGTGGGCTATTTAAGTGTACCGGTGAATATTTATCGGGGGCAAATCTGGGCGGATAGCCGCGGATTTCATGTTAAATCCCTGCGTGCGGATTTAGCGGGCGGCGGTTTGCATCTGTCCGGTGTGTTCAACCCTGCGGAGGCGGCGGCATCGGTAACGGCCGCATGGCACGGAATTTCCCTATTTGGAACGGAAATGCAAAGCGGCATCTTGACGGGGTCATTAAGCTCTCCCTGGCCGGGCAGGCGCGTGGTAGGTTTGCATATCACCAGCAGTGGTCAGTCCCGATATGGCGCGTGGAATACCGCGGCAACGCTCTCGGCGCAGGGCAAATTCCACGGCCTTATGAATTGGCAGCTTGAGGCACCCCAGCTTTCGTGGGAGCACACCAGACTGGTAACACTCAAGGGGTTACACGCCACGGGAACCTTTAATGCGGGCCAAGTAACGGTTACCCGGGCGACTCTGGCTTCAGATCCATATTTAGATCTGCATGGGTTATACAACCTGTCGGTGGGGCTTTGGCGGCTGCACCTGCAGGCCAGCGCCGCAAGCATCCCCCTGTTGAAGCTGCCGGCTAACGTGCATGTGCATCTTAGCGCGTATGGTAATTCCGGCGGCATGCAGCTGGAAAATCTGTTGGTGAAAAGCCCGGTTTGGAGTTTGGCCGCCAGCGGCAACTGTATTTTTTCCGGGAATTATCCAACGCATCTGATTCTCACTGTCACGGGTATTCCGCTGGTGAACCATGCAACGAAAGCCAATGCGGGCTGGTCGCTAGGCGGACTGATTTCCGGAAAGCTCCTGGCGGACGGCGGAGTTATGCCGCTGGCGTTGCATCTGGATGGTCGCTTGGCCGGCACGCACTTTACGGTGAATCATCACCTGCTGGCGCTGCCGCGGGTACACGTTGTGGGTGAACTGACCAGGAAAAAAATTATACTCGCGGCCGATCCGGTGGCGGTCCTAGGTGGGCAAGTGGCGGTGCGTTTTGACGCCAATACGGCCGGTCAACTTGCGGGGCTGACATTGAAAACGCAACACATTTCCGCGGCGGCCGTGGCGCGGCTGCTTTTGCCTAAGCCGCCGGCGGGCTTGAGCGGTTATGCCGGTATGAACCTCAAAATCAGCGTGCCCAGTCGCGACCTGCAAAGGACCAGCGTGCGGGGCGAAGTCTCTGTGGATCATCTGATTATACCGGTTCCAAAATCGCTGATCGCTCCGCTGGATATTCTCCACGGCAGCGCCACGCTTAGCTATAGCAACGGGGTGTTGTCACTTAAGCCCATCAAACTTCTGGGTGCGGGGGCAACCGCTACTGCCAGCGCCCACTGGAGTCAGTTCAATCCAGCGAATATTGATATGAAATTACGGATCTCGGATTGGCCGGCGGATATTTCATCAGTGCAGCTTAATACGTTGGTATCCGGCGCACTAACAGGGCGCTATAATTGGCGCAACTCCGGCATCTATGGCACCGGTGATTTGAATGCGACGATATTCCAAAATGTACTACCCGTGGGCCTGGCCGCAACGCATGTGATCGCCACGGGGCGGATCATTTCCATCCTGCATACGTCGCTGGATTTAATGGGCAATACCCTCAAAGGTCAGGCGAGTTGGAATATAGATCAGCCCTTAAAAAGTTCCGGCGTATTTCAATGCGGCCTGCCGAACCTCAAGCCGCTGTTGCTGGGATATTCCTGGGCCAAGGGACTAACGGGAACATTTTCCGGCAATATTGTTCTGGGGCCGACGAGCGGCGCTCATCCGCTGGCACCGCTGGAATTACAGGCGAATCTAAGTGCACAGAAAGCCATGCTCGACGCTATTGAGCTAGGTTCACTGAACGTGCACGCATTTATCAGCGATCATGCGATTTTACTGGATCGATCTCAATTAGCGTTTGCCGGTGGCACGATGCACCTGTGGGCCCGTGTTTCCCGACATCATGCAGGGCTGCTTTCATCGGATACCAGTTTGACCTTTGACAACATTAATCTTGATCAACTTACCCGCACGGTAATTCCCAAAGCCCGCCCGATGCCAGGCCTGCTATCGGGACATCTTACGGCGGTGGCGTTATCCAATAACTGGCGCAACGCTATCGGTTCTGGCGATTTGAAAATTTCGCAGTCGAATTTGACAGGCTCAACTATTATGGCATCCGTCTATCGGCTGATGAACGTCAGCTTGGTGAACCAAAAGCCCAGGGGTACCGGTGAAGCACGCTGGCGCATTGACGGCGGCAACGCGCAAATTACCTATCTGCATTATTTTGACAGGGGCGTAGAAATTCTGGGGGCGGGTGAACTGGACAATATATGGAGTATGCCCCAGAGCACACTAAAGGGATATGTGATCGGCACGGTGCGGCCATTTAAGCACCTGCATATTCCATTTATCCCGCAGGCCAAAGCGATTCTTAATGCCCTGGAATCCAGTGTCAGCACCGTGCAGGTGGCGGGCACCTGGGCGCATCCGACCACCACGCCGGTCGTATTTAAAAACCTGGGAATCGCGATAAAGGAAATATTTGTCAACGCCATCGTGGGCAACCCGTCGGCATCCAGCGGAAACTAAGTTATTTAACCCCCCAGCCAGGCCGCCAGCAGATCGCGCGCGGCATGGAGATCATCGCGGTGGACCATCTCCGTAACGGTATGGATGTACCGTGTGGGGATGCTCAACGTGATGGTGCGATAGCCGGTGCGGCTGCGTTGCATGGCTCCCGCGTCGGTCCCGCCAAGCGGCAATAATTCCAACTGATACGCGATTTTTTCTTTCTTGGCCGTTTGAACAAAACTGTCTACCAGCGGCCGATCGCTGATGGATGCTCCATCCATTATTTTGATGCCCACGCCCTTGCCCGCATGCGTGACGGTCTGATCATCGGGAATCCCGGGCGTATCACAGGCCAGCGTGGTGTCCAGAGCGATGGCGATATCGGGTTCCAGACCGAACGTGGCCGGACCAGCTCCGCGCAGGCCGACTTCTTCCTGCACGGTAAAGACTACATAAATGTCATAGCTCGATTTTTTCAAGCGTTGAATCGCCCGCACCGCCGTCCACACCGCCGCCCGATTATCCATAGCCTGGCCGCAGACAAAATCCCCAATTTGCGCAAAGTCACGCACCAGCGTGACCGGGTCACCCACCTGTACAAGTTCTTTTACCTTCTTGCCCGGCAAGCCCACATCCACCATAAAATCACTGACCAAAAATTGCTTCTTGCGATCTTCTTCTGAGGCAATATGAATCGGTTTGCCCGCGGGGTTCATGACGCCGGGCAGATTTTTACGCCCCTGCACCAGCACGCGGTTGGCGGATAAATTTCGCGTATCAAAGCCGCCGGCGTTATGTACGCGGATAAATCCCTTGTCATCCACAAATCGGACATAAAATCCGATTTGATCCATGTGCGCCGCGATCATCACCTTTTGAGCCGGCTGGCCGCCGGAAGTTTTTGATGCTTTTTTCAGGCATATTAAACTACCGAGCTTGTCTACCCGCACCTCATCAAACAGGCCGTGAATTTCCTGTTTTATAACCTCTCGAACCAATTCTTCCCGGCCGGGAACGCCCGGTGTTTCACTAAGCAATTTCAGAAATTCCATCGAAATATCTCCATATAAACGCCTTCCAGCACTTGATGCCGCACTGGTTACACTTTGAATTATCAACTATATCCTCCGCTTGGCAAGGTGACAGCCGAAGGGTAGCAGCCTAAGGGTGACAGCCGAAGGGAAAAGACCAGATTTGTGGTCATCCCATATTCTGGAGCAACCCACCCCTCTCGGATACAATTGTCATCCGCTGTTTTTTCACGGAGCCTCCGCCATGAAACAATCCCCTTGCGTCATGCTTGTAAAAGGTGTGATACACGCTGGTATTTTCGGCGTCATGATTTGCCTCATGGCGGGTATGGCCCCACGGGCGGCTGGCCCGGCCCAACGATTTATGACCTTAACTTCTTCGGCGTTTAAGAATCACGCGACTATGCCCGCACAATTCACTGCTGACGGCAAAGATATTTCCCCGCCGCTGACGTGGAGCCATGTACCACGAAAAACTGTTTCCCTGGTGGTGGTGATGATAGACCCCGATGCACCCGGGCCTCTGGCGTTTCGCCACTGGATAATTGTTAATATCCCACCGACCGCTAAAGGCTTGCCGCAAAACATCCCGCACACCCAGCGGATTGCCAAGCTGTCCTCTGCCCGGCAGGGGAAAAATTCTTTCGGGCAATTCGGTTATGGCGGCCCCGCACCCCCGCCGGGTCCCGCGCACCACTATCGCATTATGCTATACGCCTTAAGCCGCAAATTGCTATTCGCCCCCGATTGCCTGCCCTGCCTGCAACATGCCATGGCCGGTTACATCTTAGCCCGCGCAACCCTGCACGTGCATTATGGGCGGTAATTCATCCGAACAATCCCAATTGGGTGCCGGGGCGGCGGAAGGATGTTTTGGACATGGCAGGGTAATGCGTTTTCAGGCCCGCGCGGCGGGCGGAAAGCTCGAAGAGAGATTCAATCTGATCAGCAAAAACTCCTTCTCCTTTCATGCGCGTGGCAAAATTGGAGTCATTGAGTTTGCCGCCCCGCATGGATCGGAGGCGGTTAAGGATTTTTGCCGCCCGATCCGGCTTATGCTGCTGGAGCCAGGTTTGGAATAAATCCTTGACTGCGTAGGGCAGGCGCAAGGGGGTATATCCCGCAAAAGTCGCCCCTGCGGCTGCCGCGGCTTTTAAAATTTCCGGCATCTCTTCATCCGTTAAGCCCGGTATCACCGGCGCTACCAGCACGCCCGTTGGAATGCCGGCAGCAGACAATGCGGTTATCGCCGCCAGTCGCCGCTGGGGTGAACTGGTGCGCGGCTCCATGATGGCGACAAGTTCCGGTTGCAGTGTGGTAACGGAAATAAATACCGCCGTCGCCTGATGGGCCGCCAATTCAGCCAGCAGATCAGTATCGCGCGTAATAAGATGATTTTTGGTGATAATGGAAACCGGATTTCTGAACTCTGCAAACACTTCCAGACAACTGCGTGTGATGCGCAATTTACGTTCGACCGGCTGATAACAATCGGTAACACTGGCCATGGAAATAAGTTCTCCCTGCCAGCTTTTGTGCATCAGCTTTTCCCGCAGCAATTCCGGAGCATTGTATTTGACCAGAATCTTGCTTTCAAAATCCAGCCCGGCGGAATACCCCAATGTTTCATGCGTAGGCCGGGCATAGCAGTAAATGCAGCCATGCTCGCAACCGCGGTAGGGGTTGAGGCTGAAACGAAAGCCGATATCCGGACTGTCATTTTCCGAAATAATGGATTTGCTGTGATCCGCAATCAGTTCGGTGCGAACATTCGTAAAGGCCAGTTCATCGGCATCCGGATGTATTTCATAGTGCGCCGCCTCGAATCGGTTAGCCGGATTACCCTCCGCACCGCGTCCATGGATAGGTAAAGGAACATCGCGCATAGCCTATTGTACCAACAGAAGCACCTTCATAAGGCGAAGGAGGGCGGTGAGGCAGGGTTAAGAAGGGTGTTGCTACGACAAGATCAAGGTATGATATAAAGCTATGACAATCGCAGCGTCCAATTTGGGCCGGCTTTTTGATGGCGAAGGGTACGAGACGCCACCGATTTTCATGCGCTCGCATGCTGACGCTTTTGCGGAATACCGTCATCGGAGTACAGCGCAACCCATTTTTTTCGGCGGGGACGCTATCACTGTTCTTCACGCGTTACCCGATGAATCGGTTGACTGCTGTATGACCAGTCCGCCCTATTGGAACAAGCGGCAATACGAAAACGGCGGAATTGGGCTGGAGGAAAATTTCAAGGAGTTTATTGACAATCTGCTGGGCGTAACGGCAGAGGTGTATCGCGTGCTTAAAAAAAGTGGATCTTTCTGGCTCAATATTGGCGACAGCTACCAAAATAAGCAGCTACTGGGCATTCCCTGGCGTCTGGCTATTAGCATGTGCGATCAGCAGAGATGGGTTCTACGTAACCAAGTGGTTTGGAACAAGGTTAAAGGTTCTCCGGATAATGCGTTGGATAAACTGCGGAATCTCCATGAGCCGGTATTCTATTTTGTAAAATCCCATAGCTATTATTTTGACGCTGATGCAGTCCGAAGCAGTCCAAAGCATGCAAGGGTCGTAAACGGTGCTGTGATTTCAGCGACCGGAGTGAGTGGCGTACGATATCGGCGGCAAATTGAGCTTTCCAGCGATCTTACCGGGGAGGAAAAGCGTAACGCCTTTGTCGCACTGGATGAAATTCTCATGCAAATAGCGCGCAGCGAACTTGCCGATTTCCGGATGGTAATTCGGCGACAACAGCGCGCAACACACAGCGACTCGGAGATGCTTTCCGGGCGCGCCAAAGAATTGCGCGACCGGGGGTTCTATTTCCTCAAATACCATCCCAAGGGAAGTAAACCTTCGGATGTCTGGGACATTATTCCGGAGGATACGCATGATCGCCCCGGCCATTACGCGCCGTACCCCGAGGATCTTTGTAAAATCCCGATCCTTGCCACGTGCCCCCAGGACGGTATTGTGTTGGATCCATTCTGCGGCACCGGGACCACAAATCTCGTTGCGTACGAATTTGGGCGAAAATCCGTTGGTATTGACATTTCTACGGAGTATCTCCGGGCGGCCCATGCACGGTGTGCCCGGCCATGACCAAAGTAGTTGAGTTATTCGGCGTCCCAACCGATGATCAGACCACGGATTGGAAATCATTGGTGCGGTCGCAGAAATGTCCGTTCCTGCCCGGGCAGTGTATCAAGGTCAGGAAAAGTCAGCCCGGTGTGGCTATCGGAACTTGCACGTTAAGTTATGGTCGTCAACAGGACGCAGTTATCGTGTGTCCGCATCGCTTGCTGGAGCGGCACCAGATATTTACGGACTGCCTGCATCTGCTGACAAATCACATCCCCGGAAACGAATTGCATATTCTGCGGGAGCTATCAATTCCCGGAGGAAATGTTGACTTTGTGTTAGCTCCGGTAAACGGAAAAAAAGTTCACGATTTTGTTGCTATTGAATTACAGTCAATGGATACCACGGGAACAATATGGCCGGAGAGGCAGCGCTTTTTGAAGGCTAGGGGCATGCAGGTCGAAGCCCGCAGCGCGTCATCGGCCAAGACCTTCGGAATAAACTGGAAGATGACTGCAAAAACAACACTTGTCCAATTGCACCACAAGATTCAAACGTTTGAATACATTAACAAGCATCTCGTACTGGTTATGCAGGATCACCTGCTGCGATACATGCAGCGTGAGTTCCGATTTGGTCACCTGCATCCGGCTGTCTTGGGAGATCCCATGCAGTTACACGCTTACCACATCGGCCAAGCAAATGAATCAAGAAAATTGACCTTAGCCTTGCGGTTGAGCACCGATGCAGCGGGCGTTGCGCAATGCCTCGGGCTACAGGCCGACCCCAATCTGGAACTCGCGGATATTCTCCGACAAATCGAAGCCCGGATTTCCGACAGAACATTATTCGCACTGCGATAAGGGCAATAAAAAGACCTCCACCATGATGCCGTGAGAGCGGGAGAGTTTCGAACCCTTGTTACAAGGGCGGACCAGCACAACGCACCGGCTCAAGACTTCCACAACTGTCGCGATAAATCGCGACCAGGCTTGTCCATCGTTCCGACACCCGGGGTCCTGTACAATGCTCATCGGTCCGAAGCTTTAGGCCGCTCTAGCACGAACAAGGAAGAGGTCATTAATGTTTGTACACTTATTGCGCGCAAAAGGCAAATCTTGACGACACGTTCGTTGGCTATCCGCCCTATCCTGCCTTGCGGATCATGATCACCCACTGCCAATCAGAATGTAATAGTGCCATCCGCGACTCCCAATATTTCCCATAACCAATCCCAGTAAGCGGCGCTTTGCAGTGCGACCGATAATATCCCCAATGCACGGCGCTGGTGGCCTGGCTGACATTGTGGGATGGCGTTGTTTTCTTCCTCCCATTGCTTTTCACTTCGGAATAGTTAAACTTATCCACCATGTCCAGACCAGCGATGGCTCCAAGGGGTTAAAATCGCGAAGGATTATGAATCTGTGAGAGATGGAGAAGTTGTAACATTGTTAGGGTGACAAGATAAAAAAGCGGGCACCTGTCCGCTTGCCCAGCCAGACCTCTGGCTGAAATTCAGCAGTACGCTTTTTTGATTTTGTTCCCTTAAAAAGGTTTGGCAAGATGAAAACGCTGGATTTTGTGTGTTGGGATGAGAGAGTAATTCGCTAATTCTCTTCCAGCGAAACTCGTGCGTGATGCTCGTTCCAATGATAAAAAATACACGCCGGTTCCATGCTTGCATGAACCTGAACGTGGGTCGGTTTGGGTTGCCAAAACCGCAAACAATACCCGGTATTTTTCAGGAGGCTGGTATGTCAATGGGTGGAAAAGCCTTGGGTTCTACGCGACAAGCCCGGAAGTTCCCCGCTCATGGAAACGGGCGAAGACATCGCCTATTGGCTCAGTGTCTGGCCGCGGGTGCGGCCGCGGGATTGTTCGGTTCGGGATGGGTCGCAGCAGCAGTTCCAGTGGGCGTTAATCAGATTGTGCCCGATGGCCGCACCTTAACTACCGTGAATATTACCGGCCACACCACCACCATCAGCACCGCCACAGTTTCCGGCGGCGATGCCTTCAATTCCTTCCATAATTTCGCAGTGGGCTCGGGAAATACCGTAAATTTAATAGTTCCAACGGCGGCCAATTACCTGGTGAATGTAGTCCATGACGGCCCGGTGGTAATTGACGGCATTTTAAATTCCTATAAAAATGGCAAGATCGGCGGCAACATTGTGTTTGCCGATCCGCAAGGGGTTCTGGTGGGGAGCTCGGGCGTGCTGAATGTGGGAGCGATTAACTTCACCACGCCAACCACGCAATTCCTCAACCAACTGGTGAATCAGGCCGGCCAAGTGGACATGACGGCGGCGGCGCAACTGCTTTCCGGCACGGAGCCGTTGTCGGATACGGGGATTGTATCCATAGCGGGCCACATTAATGCTTTAACCAGTATCAATTTGTCGGCGGCGGAGGTTATTGCTGCCAAATCATCGATGCTGACTGCCGGGGATGCGGTCAAACTGCAAAACACTCTGTTTCATGCCACGGTCAATACCGCCGGATTACAGCAGGGAGCCGCGCTGGCAGAAAGTAATGGCAGCATCGCCATTGTCGGTACACAGCAGGTGGACTTGGCGGGACGGGTTCAATCCGGTGGAACCAGAGGGGGGGCCATCACGGCCACTGCGCCAAATACCGTAGTGGATTCCTCGGCAACCTTAGATGCCTCTGGCATCCATGGTGGTGGCACAGTTTTATTGGGCGGCAATTTTCACGGTCAAGGAACTTTGCCGCAGGCCACGCACGTCACGGTACATTCCGGTGCGACAATTCTGGCCAACGCCACGCAGGAGGGAAATGGTGGACGTGTGGCCCTCTGGAGCACGCTGGGAACAGAGTTTGCGGGCCGGATTGAGGCCAGGGGGGGTGCCAACGGCGGCAATGGCGGCTACGTGGAAGTCTCTTCACCAACGGGATTGGTTTTTGAGGGCCATGTCAGCACTGCTGCTGCAAATGGATTAACCGGCACTTTACTTTTGGATCCGACGGATCTTTATATTGTCAATGGAAGTTCTGGTTCGGGAACCGAGGACACCAGTAGCTCCAGTGGAACACTTGCGTTCACGGCTGCGGACGGATCTCCCGCGAGCACCATTTCAGTGGGCGAATTGCAATCGTTGGGTGACACCAACATCACGCTTGAAGCTACGGATGCCATCACAATTGGTGATAGCAGCGGAAATTCCGCATCTCTTAATCTTGCCACCGATACCACACCCTTGAAAACCGGCACGTTAACTCTGGAAGCGGGTACAACGGGTGCGGGCAATATCACATTTAACACCGGCAGCACCATTGCAACTGACGGCGGCGCGGTGGTACTCGACGCCGGTGCGGGGTTCAGCGGTTCGGGGGCCTACGGCACGGGAACCGTCGGCACGGCGGCATTGGGATCCATCACCACCAACGGCGGAACAGTTACCGTCCATGCAACAAATAATATATCACTACCCGGCTCCACCGTAATTAATACCACGGGAACGGGTGCGGCGGGGGCTATTGATTTTGAGGGCGGCCAGACACTTAACTCCGGGATTGACGTTAATAACAGCCAATCCGGTACGATCACCATCGACGGAACTTTGAACGGCGGCAACATCACTCTGGATGAAAATTCGACGGCGAATTCCGTGTATACCTCTGGCATCACGGGCTTGGCCACTTTTGGCAGTACCAGCGCAGTGGGAAGCATTCTAGGTTTGGCGGGCCAGGGGGTTCTGGCGACGGCGAACTCTACAGTGAATATTGACGCCACCGCCGTCATTACCGGAACCAATGTTAACATTGAGTCACAAACCACGGAGAAAGCCTCTTCCCCGGAAATTAATGTTAGTACGGTCCTGGCTAGTTTCAACCCCTTTCCCAGCAGTGTCATTTATGGCCAGATCGGCGGTACCGCAACCAGCACTGTTGCCAAAGGCTCCACGATCAATATCAACAGTGGGGGCAGTCTGACGGTATCGGCCACGAATAATGACACACTGGACATTTCCGCCTATACGGTAACCACTACAGCGAGCACCTACACAGCAGCGACGGTGGCGGTCGGCGATGCCAATATCAATTCCACAGCAACCATTGCCAGCGGGGCTAATATCAACTTGGCGGGGAATGCCAATGTCAACGTAACGGCACACAATGTCAACAGTTTTTCTGTTTCCGCCACCGCCATGGCAAATAGTGCAGGTGTGGTGGGAATCGCGGCGGCTGTCAGCGATATAACAACCAATGCTACAGCAGCGGAGGATGCCAGTCTGGGCACAACCAGCCGACAGGCTGGCAATGTCACTGTGGTGGGAGACAACATTACCGCGAAGGAAGCGACATCGGCCTCCGGTTCGGCTGGCTCGAGTTTTGTTGTTAAAAATGCATTGTCAGCGGCTTCATCGGCTACCTCGGCCTTGGGCACTAAGTTGTCTTCCGCGTTCGGCTCAACCGGTGGGGCGGGCGGTGGATCAAGTTCCTCCGAAGGCAGTAGCAGCACCACGCCATTCCGGGTGGGCGCGGCCATGGGCCTGGCTCTGGTTTCACAGGGATCCTATGCCCAAATCGCCAATAACGATGGTGTCAACACCGACACCCCGGTTATTGATTCCAGCGGGAATGTTTTAGTTCATGCCGCAACCAATACCGCCGGCATTCGCAATGACGCTCAAAGCACTGTTAATTCCGCCACCAGTGAATCGGGCGCGGATCCAACCAATCCCGCCAATCAAGTGGGTGTATCCGTGGGCGTTGGCGTGGGTATTTACCACCAGACTACGCATGCCGATATCGGCGATAATGTTCAGGTTACCGCCGCCAATGTCGGCGTAAGCGCTGTATCCAATATTCCCGCCACGATTACCTGGACGCAGTGGGACAGTTTTAGCACGGTGTTAAGCCATCTGAACGGGACTTTGGGCACCGTCGGCGATGTATTAACGAGTTATGCTAACGCTTCGGGCAAAGCATCGAATTTGTCCATCGCTGGAGCGGTCAATTTTTTCGATGTGTATAACAATACCCAGGCTTGGGTCGGCACCGACGCCAAAGTCACCAGCACCGCCACCGGCGAGACCAGCAGCGTCAGCGGTTCGACGGACACCCCCGCCTGGTCGGTGCTATTGGGCTGGGATGAAAATGCGTTGGATTATCAGCCTGGTGGTACTCTGGCCAACAGCACGTTGAATTTGAATGATCCGGTCACCGTTAACGCATATAATTTTACACAATCCATTGATGTGGGGGGAAATTTCAGCATTTCACTTAATGGTTCCGGTGCGGGATCTGGCGGTACCAGCGTCGGCGGAGCGTTTAACGGAATACTTTATAACAACACCACCGATGCGGCTATTGGTTCCGGTGCGGTGATCACCGTGGATAATTCCGGCCCCGGTCTTTCCGTTACCGCGCAGGGGGTAGACCAGCTTGTCGCCGTGTCACCGACATCCGGCTACGGCAGCAGCGTGTCCGGCAACGGGATTTTTGGATTTGTGGACATTGAAAACTCCACTCAGGCCTCTATCAGCAACGCCGCGGATATAAATGCCTCCCAAGTGGTGCTCGATGGGCAGGAAGACTTAGCTATATGGAATGTGGCGGGTGCGGCCTCCGAGGGTAACACCACGGGCGTCGGCATTGGGCTGGCCATCAGTTACTTTAATACGGACACCGAAGCGTTTATCGGGGATAACAGCGCCTGGACCCTCGGCGGCGCGACCCTTGGCGGAACCAGCGGCGGCGGATATGTTCATGCTGCGGACTTGGCCGTGGATGCCTTAACGGATGGCCAGGCTGGAACGCTGGCGGTGGCGGGGGCGGCAACTTCCAGTTCTGATCCGAATGCCGAACCTGGCAATCTGGACAAGGCGAAAAGCTGGGCGAATGGAAAATTAACGAGCCTGCAGCTTTTTGCGGCCAATGCTTTTGGCAAAATTCCGGCGATCGGTTCAAAAATTGCCAGTGCCGTCGGTCCGGCTGTAAGTGTGGAGCAGGAACAAAGTGTTCCCAATCCCGAGACCAGCATCGGCGTGGCAGGCAGCCTCACCTTTAATGTGGCGGAACTCACAACCAAGGCCTGGGTTTCCGGCGCTACACTTGCCGGCCTCAATGGTGCAGCTATCAATCCGACGGTGCAGGCTCTTAATTATACGGGCTTAATTAGCGCCTCGGGCGGAGCTTCACTGGTAATGGCCAGTAATCCGTCGTCTGAAAGCAGTGCCGGAATAGCGGGTGCCGTCGCCTTCAGTCTCATTAATAATACAACCTCTGCCTACATTGATACTTCAACCCTTTCGGATACCGGAGCCGTCAACGTCAATGCCCTTGCCGGCGGGTTTGAAGTCTCTGTTGGCTTGGGCCTGGCGGTCAATACCAGCAGCAGCGAAGATAATATTTCATCGGCGGTATCACTATCGCTTCCCGAAGATACCAACACCACTTCCGCTTATATTGAGGACTCCACAGTTACCGGTGCTTCCACTTCGACCAGTTCCATGAATGTTACCGCCTACGACCAGACGCTTATTGGTGTCGGCGGCGGGAGCTTTTATGGTACCAGCGGAGAGGGCGGCGGTGTGGGCGTGGTGTTCACCGTCAGCAGTATTAACAACACGGTTAGCGCCTACCTTGATGGCGTGAATGCCACGGGATTTGACACCGTGGATGTGCAGGCGCTGGACGCGTCACAAATTTATGGTGGCGCTTTAATGATTGGGGCCGCTCCCAGCGGATTCGCTATTAACGGCGGCTTTGTCATCAATTTTATCACGGATCACACTTCCGCATCCATTGACGCTTATGTGCCCACGACCGGTAGCGCGGTGGATTCCACCATCAACGCTGCGGGCGCTATAACCGTCAATGCGGCCAGCAGCAGCAATCTGGCTGCGTCCGCATTCACCACCTCTGATTATTATTACCAGTTGGTTCCAACCCTGGGCGAAGGCGCCGTGGGTACTGCGCAGGGAACCGGCAGCCCGACGTATGCGAGTCTCCTTAGTCAGGCCGGCGGGGGCAATCCGACGGATTCCAATGTGAGTATTGCCACGAACATCGGCGGCGAAACCCTTCCAAGTTCCACCCAAAATGAAATTATCGGCGTGGCGGGCTTTGGCAGCCTGGGTGAAGATGCCGTGGGGTTGGGGTTCATTGCCAATGTCATTGATAACAGCTATACCGCCTCGATTGATAATGCAACGGTGAATTCAACTGCGGGTGCGGTCAATGTTGCCGCAACCAATAATGGAACGATTATCGGAGTGGCTCTGGGGGTAGCTATTGCGACGGAGGGTATTTCCGGTTTGGGGTCCGTGGTCGGCAATTACATGCAGGAAACCACCAGTGCGACCATCGGTAATCCCACCGCCGCCAGCGGCAGCAATAATGCTACCGTTACCGGCACCGCAGTAAATGTTACAAGTAATAACAATGCCACGATCTGGTCGGGGGCGGGCAGCATTGGATTTGGTACCGAAGGTGCTTTCGGAGCCTCAATTGCTTATAACCAGACCAATGATTCCTCCACGGCACAAGTGGAAGCCGCCACCGTCCAGGCGCTGAATAATGGGACCGCCAAAATTAATTCTACCTCGGCTTCCGCCATCAACAGTTATGCCATTGCGGGGGGAGTCGCCAGCAGTGGGCCGGCGGTGGAAGGTGCAGTGGCGGTGAATTTGACCACGGATGGAACGGTTGCGCAGATTGATAATTCAACCATAACCGCCGGGATTTTAAATGATCAATCCTTTGATCCCAACGCCGCAATTCTTTCCGAAACCGGCACAGTAGCCGTAGGTGAGGTGTCGGTTGGTGCATCCGTCGGCATTGATGTGATTGCCAATACTCTTCAAAGCGATATCACGGGATCAACATTAAATATCACGAATGGCACGACCGTGGAATCGAACTCCGGCGGCAGCATTCAATCGCTGGATTATGCCGGCGGAGTGGGAGAAAATGTGGCCGTTGGCTTCGTCAACAGTTCCAATGATATAAGCAATCAGGTGGCCGCGTACATCCTTGATTCCACCGGCAGTGACTCTGGTAACACAACAGCCATTACCGCGAAAGATACTTCCACCATTGAGACATTGGCAGCCGGTTTTACCGGCGGCGGTGATGTGGCGGCCAGCGTGGCCACCGCGATCAACCGCATCAGCTCGCAGGTCAACGCCTATATTGAGGGAGCGTCCGGCGAAACAACCCCGGCCATTGCCAATCCGGCATTAACGGAAAAGGATGTCGTGCTTACGGCCGGATCGGATGCCACGATCCAATCTCTGGCAGCCGGCGTGGCCATCGGCGGGGACGGGGGCGGCGTGGGTTCCATAGCCATTAATATCCTGACCAATACGGTCAACGCCTATATTGATGACGGTGCGCAAGTTATGGCGCTGGATAATATTGGCGTGGAAGCGACCAACCAAAATACGATTCAAGACATCGCCGGCGGATTGGCGATTGGCGCCACCACTGCGGCGGCGGGTCTTTCCACCGGAGTCAATTACATAGGCAGCGGCACCTATGCCTATATTTCCGGTGCCGGTACCGATGTGACCGCTCTGGCCAGTGATGCCGGCGATACGCTAAGTGTTCAGAATGGCGGTACGCTGACCAATGGTTCCAGCTTTCAAGCCAATATCACCAAACTTAGTTCACTGGCGGATTATAATGCGCCCACGCCAGCGGAAAATTCAATTTCTTTAACCGGTCTGGCGGTAAACGCGGCCAGCCTCAATACCACCTCGCAGGAAGTATTTGTCGCTTCGTTTTCCTTCAATCCGGAAGGTTCAGCCGCACTGTCCGCGGTGGCCGGTGTTAGCGTCGCGGGCGGTACAACTTCCGCCTACATTAAGAATGCAGGAATTAACCAGTCGCAAAGCGCAACGGTGGGAGGAAACACTTACAATGCCGGCACCGGCCAGCAAGTTAATGTTACTGCCTCCAGTCATGATCTCGGTGCCCTGTTCGCCTTGGGCGCGGCTGCCGGAACCACCGATTTTGCCGGGGCCGCCACGGTGGGCGTGCAGTCTTTCAACGGTAACACCAATGCCTACATTACTGGATCGGACATCAATGCCGACGGATCTCTGACCATCGAATCCGAATCCACACAGGACGGAGCTGCTCTTTCGGCGGGTGTGGCGGCGGCGATCGTGGGCGGAGCGGCCACCGCTGTGGTCGATGATTTTTCCTCGGCTACGCAAAGTTATCTCGTGGGTGGTAGTGTCAATGCTGGCGCTTTAACTATTGATGCCAATACCGAGAACAGCGCCCAAACCGCGGGCGGATCGCTGGCTTTCGGCGCAGCTGCCGTCGGCGCCACGATTCTGGTGGTACAAAGTCAGGATACGACACGTTCGTACCTCGGTGATGCCGCCGACCAGATCGCCACCAGCTTGACCACCAGTGGTGCCGTGGCCGTGACCGCCGAGTCGGCTACAAATTTGAATGCCATATCGGTTACCGCCGGTGTGGGCGGCAGTTCGTTTGTGGTCATGGCGTCGGTGAACCTGATCAATAACATTACCGATGCAAATATGTACGATACCAATATTGATCAGCAATCCGGTAATCCCGCGGCCTCGAGTGTGAATATCCAGGCTACCGACAACATGACCTTGACCAGTTATGCCGGTGCCTTATCCGCGGGGACGGCGGATGGCGTTGGTGCCGGTATCAATGTGCTGGACTTAACCAGCCAAGTAGGCGCTGGTTCCTACGGCAACAACATGAACATCGCCGGAGCGCTGACCGTTAACGCTACGAGCACCAAGAATCTGCAAGCAGTCACGGCCGTGGCGAGCATTGGGCTCTCCGGCACTGGTTTGGCCGGGGCCGCCGGGGTGGTCATTATTTCCGCGCAAAGCTCGGATGGCAGTTATGGTGAATTGGCCAATGTGCAATCCAATGATAATTCCACTCTGGCGGCTATTTCGTCCATGTTCGGCACGGGCAATTCCCTGTTAAGCAACACCAACGGCCAACTCACAAATTCCGAGCAAACAAATATCGGCAATGCCACGACCACCAATTTGGCACTTTTCGGCGGCATGGGAAATGGCACCAAAGCGATTCTATCGGGCGGAAACATTAACGCTCAGTCCGTTGCGGTTACCGCGCTGGACAATACCACGGTGCAAAATATTGCCGCCGCCGGCGGATTGGGCGGCGGGGCCGGAGTTGGCGCGGGTATTGGCGTAACGGAACTTGATGGCACCGTCTTTGCCAGTATTCAAAATGCCTGGATTACTTCAGCCACCACAATCGATCCTACTACCATCACGGCTCCGGAAATTACAGTTACCGCAACCGAAGCACCGCCCAGCGGCAGTACCAGCGCTGTAACCGATGCGTATGCTGGCGGTGCTGGCGTGGGATTGGGATTTGGTGCGGCGGTGGCGGTGAGTCTGGATAACACGAATGTTACCGCCAACGCCGGAGGATCCCTTACAGGCAACAACGGCAGCGGGTCGTATGTGAACATTTCCGCCACAGATTCCAGCACGCTTTCAGGAAAAACAATTGGTGTGGCCGCTGGTGGTTTGGGCGCAGCCGGTGCCTCGGTTACGTATGTAAAAAAAACCAGCACCGTGGACACGTATATTTTGCCGCCGACCGCGGCTGTTGCCCCGATAGCAGCGAATCCTCCAGCGGCTGCGGTACCAGGCGTCCCGGCAACGCCTGCCGCTACCCTTACTAACTTTAACCGCGTGATGATGACCTCAACGGATAGCGGATCGGTGACGTCCGATGCCACCGCGGGAGGTGTGGGTGGCTTTGTTGGCGGCGATGCGGCTATCTCGAATGCTACCGATAGTGCGGATGTCAACAGCATTGTTGGCGCTAGCAGCACGTTGTCTCTGGGCAGCGGCGGATTAACAGTTACCGCTACGGATACACCGGACGTATCGGCCAATGCGTTCGGCGTGGCCGTAAGCGGCGGCGTTTCTCTGGGTGCTTCGGTAGCTACAGCTTCAATATCGCCTACGGTACAGGCCACAGTGGGTAATAATGCCAATCTTACCGGGGCGGATTCGCTAACGCTGCAAGCAAATTTGAATGTTCCCACCGGTGGAGATTCCGGCTATGCATCCACTACCGCCGGCTCTGGGGGACTTTTAATTGGGGCCGACGCCACGGTGTCAACGGCCACGAGCAACATAAATATTCAGGCCGGTACCGGGAATTATGTATTGTTGCCGGCGGGAACAGTCGGGATCGCGGCGACCTCTAATACGGTTCTGAATTCGACTTCCACCGGCGTGGCTGTTGGGGGCGTATTGGCCGCCGGGGCTGCAGTGAGTAAATCCGATGCCAGTGGTGCAACCACGGCGAGCATGGGTTCTTATAACACAACGGGGATCAACCGCACTGCGGACTTGGGCTTACAGGCGAATTCCACCACCACCAATACTTCCAATGCCACCGCTGGCAGTGGCGGCCTGCTGGCCGGTTCCGCAGCTTATGGCCAGACCAGCGACACGACATCGACGACCGCATCCGCCGGGGCAAATGACAATATTTTCGCGGGCAATATCACGGTGTATGCTCTTCATACCAGCAATTATTTTGCCGGTTCGAATTCCATCGAGGCCTCCGCGGTGGGTGCCAGCGGGTCCTATTCCAAAAACACCATTGACCCAGTTACCACCGCACTCTTGGGGAATGCCACAGATTTGACGGCGTGGAATGAACTTAAGCTCAATGCGAATAACCATATTATCGAAAGCGACGGGGGATACAGTTCCCAGGGTGCCTCCGGCGGTGTTGCCAGCGGGGCTTCGGTGCAAACCACCACCGCTATCGGCGATGGCGCGTACGTAACGCTGGGTTCCAGTGATTCTTTGACTGTGGGCACCGATCCATACGCGAATCCGGGGCTTATTGATATTACCGCGGGGGACATTATTACCGCTGCGGATACCACCAATCTCAATACCGGCGGGGCGATCAGCGTCGCGGCCGCCAATTCTTCCACCTATGTCACCGATACCAACACCGTTACAATTGGCAGTTCTTCCAGGCTCTTGAGTCTGGGTGATATTGATATCGGCACGTATGCCATGGACGGTATTGCCAATTCCGCGTTGGTGCATACCTATGGACTGGCGGGTGGGGCGGGGGCCACTGCCAATTCCACGATCACCGCCAATCAAAGCGTTGCCATTGGGAACGCGGTGACTATGCTCGGTTACGGAAGTGTCAACATTATGGCCGGCCGGAGCGGCGACGGAAAATGGTTCAGCCTTTTTGGTCCCGATGCGATCGCGGCATCGTATGTACGGGCCATCATTCCCGTGCCCGTGGCGGATGCCACGGCCACAGTGCAGCAAAATAACAATGTTACATTTGGTACGGGCGGTTATGTCTATAGCGGCGGCAATATTGATCTGGAAGCCTACCAGGGAAATACCAATCCCCAGGCCGATGGCGAAGGCCACGCCTATATTTTAGGGTTCATTCCCGTCAGTGGAACCAACTCCAATACCTCCGCCCATGGTTCCGGCACGGTTCAGTTGGGCGGCAATTTCATCGCCGGGTATTTCCACGATTTGGCCATCAATATCTCTAACAGCAACTCTGCCGGCGGTTTGGACCAAACCAGCGGCGCTCCAATCCATTACAATTATAATTCTGCCTGGAATCCGACCACTTTCGTCAACAGCATTCAGGGGCAAGACCCGACTGTGGAAGCCCTGCTGGAAAATTCCATCTCCAGCACGGATGTTGCCATGTTCGACCTGGGCAGCACCTCACCGCTGTTTGCCAGCGCGGGCAACATAACTATTAATGCTGCCAATATTACCGGCAGTGGAAATCTAACTGCCTACGGCAACGCCCAGATTAATATAATCAATTCCTCCCCCGCCTATCTGGTCCTGGGAAGCACCACCACCGGAGGTTCCATCGCCCTGGATATTCCGAATCTGCCGGGCGGCCAAATTTTATTCACCGGCGCTGCCAATACGGTTCCCAACACGGTCGCAGTTGCCGAAGTTGATCCCAATACCACCCCCACCATCAACATTACCAGCAGCTATCCCAGCGCTGTGGGAACTACCGCTACGCCGGAAGGACCAGCCATCTTCGTAACTGGTAATATTCAAAACCTCGGCGGAGACGTGACCATTGCCGATGCCGAAGGGTCCCTGGGCCTGTTTGCTACAATACTGGCCCAGCAATGGATAGCGGATATTCCCAACGGCGTATTGACGGCATCCGATCCCACCAGCACCTATTTCAGCAATAGCAATCCGTCTTCGGATTGGGCCAGTTATGTTACTATTCCGGGCCTTTCCAGCGGTAGTTATAACGGCGATATTGCGGTGGCCTATGTGGCCAATGCGCTGTTCAATTCCAACGGGCAGTATGGCGGTAATTCATCCGGCTTCACCTACAGCATGTTTTATGCCAACTATCAAGATTACGGCAGCTCCAGCGGCTCTTATTGGCAAGCCTACAACTGGTATAGTGCCGCTGTCGTTTATGGCTCTAGTAATCTTTATACCTCAGGTTCTGCCGCGAGTTCCAGTCCCATCGGCGGGGCTACGCTGGTTAATCCGGCCAACAATGGGTACAGGCCCGGTTATTATTATCCGGAAGTTCCTACGGAAACTTTGAATTCATCCTATACATCTGCTTACCCGGCGTCGATTGTCCAGTCCGGGTCACATAGCGTATTTATCGGCGGACAAGTAGGCATCTCGGCCAAATATATTGATATCGACAGCAACATTTCCAGCGGCCAGTCCACTAACTGGTCGGTGAATATTCCGGCCAGTACGGATACCTTTATCCAAACCGAACAGACCTATCAGAACGCATTGAAGCAATTTGGCCTCACTTTGCCAACGGTGGATCTATCCATTGGTGGATATGGCCTAAGTGCCCTGAATACCGGCGATCAGATGATTACCCCGGTGTACAATCCGGGAACCAATCAGATTGTACTGGACAGCAAATTCACCGATCCCGTCACCAGCCAGTCCATTCTCAGTTCCACCATCAACGCTTCCGGCGGTGGGTTTGTGTATCTGCACGGTGGCATTATCAGCACGGCACCCGGCGCGGGCATCCATATTAATGATGGCTACGGCCAAGTGACCGTGGATAATTATTCCAGTGCCCCGGTGGTGCTGCAAAATGTGACCACCGGCAGCGGCAGCATCGGTGAAGTCAAAATTGTCGATACGCTGGCTTCCTCCGGAATGCCCAATACCTGGTGGTACGTGTACCAACAGGGACAGGGAGTTACGGTTTATAACAATTCAAATGGTGCAACGACACCCAGTGGCGCAACGGTAGTGTCTTCCTCCGGCGGCAGTACCGCCTCGTTTAATCCCGATCAAGTTCTTAGTAACAGCAGCTACGCCTTGGAGTATCAATGGTCGGAATCCGCCTATTTAAGCCGGACCGTCAATATTGTATCCTCGGGTTCTGGAACTTCTAAATATAATGGCAGCACTTCCTCCGCCTGGACCTTTCTTGACGCGTCGAACGGTGGGCCGGCGGGTACGACTTCCGCAAATCCCTATACCAACAATGTCGCTACCGGCACGGTCGTGACGGGAAGCAATACGGCCCCCCTGCTGCAGGAGTCGATCACCGGCTCTGTGACGAATTCGCAAGCGAACGGCTACACATTTACATACGCTGGAAACGGGTTCCAACTTCCCAATGGATCCTCCGTTGACTACGGCAACGGGTCGTCCGGTAGTTATGCGGATATAAATACTATTTATCCCACAGCCGCCACGATCACGGCCACCTTCACCGTGCGGGCGGATAATCCCATCAACATCAGTTTCACCGGTAATCAAACGGCGGCAGTGACGGTTAATTCCGCGGCTGGCATTGTGCTTGCCGGTCAGATTCAAAATCCGGGCGGCGTGACGACACTCAACGCATCTTCCGGCAGCATCGCCCAGGCTGGCGGCAATAATGTCAATATCTTGACCAACGGGCTGGTGTTGACTGCGGCCAATGGTGTCGGCACCGCCGCACAGCCTCTTAGTGCCACTCTGGTGGGTGGTTCGCTTACCGCGGACAATTCCGCCGTCGGCGGTGTTTATCTGGCCCTCAATTCGCCCGTGCAAATCAGCAATATTACCGCGGATAATTCAGGCAGTGCCTATGGCGATGTCAATATTACCGCACAAGGTGCTATTACCGGTCAAAGCGGCTCAGGCTCGGTGACGGGAGACAACATCACCCTCAACAGCAGCGACGGTGGCGTGGGCACAACTGCACAGAGCATCGTGGTCAATGCCAACGGAGTCATTCAGACCGGCGGAACAATTATCGGTGGTGCGGTGAATGCCAATGCTTTGGACAGCATTTACCTTAGTTCACCCAACGGCAACTTGTTTGTGGGTTCGATTGCTTCGCAAGCCGGCGACGTGACGCTTAGTTCCGGCGGCGCGATTCTGGACGCCAGCGCCGAAACTGCGTTGGAAACGCTTTCCTCCACCCAGTTGCAGCAGATCTGGACCTCTTTGCACTTAATTACCGACAGCAGCCAGAATGCCAGGACTGTTGTGCCATTTAATAATCTCGTTGCAAACAACTACCAACTTTATTGGAAGCTCATCCATAACGGTACGGTCAATGGCACAACGTATTCCTTAAATTCCTCGCTGGTTCCGCTTTATACGCCGCTGGCCCACGCCGCTGGAGAAACCGTCGCCCAGTACGTGCAGAATCAATATAATTCGGTCACGGCTTTCTTTGCCAATCCCACATATTTCAGCAACCATGGCGGAGCAACTCTGCTAAGTGCATCCTATTCGCCGACGTTTACCTATAATGTCCAGACACAGGATTCGGCGGTGTACGCCAATCTGATCGCCAATGATGTTTGGAATCAGGGCCAACTTGAGAACTACATTAACAGCTCGGCTATCCTGACCGCAAACTCTCCTGAACCCAGCAGCACCGGCACACTTGTGGGCAACGCCGTGCCGAACGTCTCCGGGCGCAATGTGACTTTAACCGCCTATTCCAGCGTGGGCACTTTGGCACCGTCCATCACTATTCCCGAATCAGAATTAATTGATGGGACACTGTCGACGAATTCAAACTATTTGACCGATGCCGCCGCGCTGTCATTGGCCAATGCACCCGGTGAGGTATTTATCAGCAACGGTCAAGTCGTTGTTGACCAGACCGCGCCACTGTTTCTGGGCGTTAGCGGCGGTTTAACCGGTACTGTGTCCGCCGGCCCGCTCTTTATTCAGGCCTCTGGCAGTTTGGTCATCAAGAATGTCAACGCCACGGGTAATATTCGTATTTCTGCTTCTGACTCCATTTCCGGTGCGGGACTCGCCGGGGGGGACATAGTGGGGGGTGGCACACTGCTACTGGTAGCACAAAACAACGATATTGGTTCCGTTGCGACACCGTTAACCATTAACATCCCGGGCGCATTGTCCGCGGACGCCGGCGGGAACATTTACCTTACGCAAGTCAGTGGTGGAAACCTGTCAATCGGGGAAATGTTCGCCGGTGCTTCGGTCAATCTCGATGTGCCCCACGGCAGCTTACTGGCTCTGACCAGCTCCGCGAGTTACGGATTCAACGTTCCCGGTGGCAGCACGCTTACCGGTACCGCGACTTCCACCGGGTACAATACGGGCTTCAATATTGCGTACAACGTAGTTTCGCCTGTGATCAATCTGAATGTTGCACAAAATATCGGAACTTCCGCAGCCCCGCTCCAGGTGGACAACGGCTCGTTTGCCGCCCCCGGATCGCCGCCAGCGATCAATGGCACCATTGGAGGTGCTATTTATCTGGCGGATCCAAATACCACCGATACGCTTGATGTTGGGACGATCGCCTCCGGCGGCCTGGAAGATATTACGGCCCAGGGCGGATTAAATATCCTTTCCGCCACCGCTACCACCGGCAACATTCAACTGGCGGCCGGCATCAACAACAGCATGGGAACTGTTACGGCCGAAAATGGTAATGTAAACCTCAGCGCAGTTGGGCATTTGTCGCTTGGTACCGGCACTGCCACCGGATCGGCAACGGTTGGCTCCGGCGGCTACATGAATATTACCACAAGCCTGGCTACAGGCGGGGCGATGACCTTGGCCTCTGGCGGGTATCTGAACTTTGCCACCTTGACTTCCGGAGGCTACGCGCAGCTTACCGCAGCGGGCAATATCACCGGCAATTCGCTGACCACCAGCAACGGTTCTAACGGCGCCCTTACCAGCACCGGCGGCTCCATTACTGCCGACAGCCTGAACATCGCAGGGGCGGTAACTGGCAACGCGGATACTTCGCTGGCTCTGACCACCGGCCAAGTCGGCACTACCGTTAACCTGACTTCCGGAACCACGATGTCGCTGGGCACGCTGACTTCCGGCGGTGCGCAAACACTTAAATCCGGCGGGTATCTGAATTTTTCCAGCTTGACCTCCGGTGGTTACGCGCAGCTTACCGCGGTGGGCAATATCACCGGCAATTCGCTGACCACCAGTAACGGTTCTAACGCCGCCCTCACCAGCACCGGCGGCTCCATTGCCGCCGACAGCCTGAACATCGCAGGGGCGGTAACTGGCAACGCGGATACTTCGCTGGCTCTGACCACCGGCCAAGCCGGGACTACCGTTAACCTTACTTCCGGAACCACGATGTCGCTGGGCACGCTGACTTCCGGCGGCAACCAGATTCTGCGGGCGGGAAATCTGCTTACCATTGCCGACAACAGTGGCTTAACCAGCGACAATGGCAGCATCGGCTTGACCGCAAGCGGACTGCAAATGGGGAATCAAAGTGATATTACCGCGGCGGGGAATGTCACCATCACGGTTGCTGATGATGCGGTATTGGGGAACATCTCCAGTTCTCTGACATCCGGAGCGGCTATCGTCCTGACTGCCGGTGGCGCAATCAGTGCCAATGGCGATGGCCGGGTAAATATCAGTACGCCCGCTGGCACGGAAACGGTGGCCTTGCAGGCTGGTAGTGGCATCGGCAACTCGGGCGACTATCTGCTGGTTAATATCCCCCAGTTCACGGCCACGTCAACCACGGGTGGCATTTATATACATGATTTGGAATCGGCAAATGTGCCCACACTCTCTGCTCCCGCTGGCAACATCAACCTTGTTGTCAGCGGTGCTCTGGCATTTGGCACCATCACTTCCGGTGGGGCTGCCGGCGTGCAGGCTGTTGGCAATATCACCGGCGGTTCCATTACCAGCGGCGGAGTATTGACGATCACCAGTTCCGGCGGGTACATCAATACCACCGGTACCCTAAAATCCGCCGGCAACATGCTGGTAAATGGTGCCACCGGCATCACGGCCAACAACTTGGATTCCGGCGGCATCCTGCAACTGGCCACACAGGGTAATATCACGCTGACCGGGTTGCTTTCCGCAGTGGGAAATCTGGCCCTGGGCGGCACGGGTTCAATGCACCTTAATTCAGTCACAACTGCGGGTAATATTTCGTTGACCTCCACGGATGGTGCCATCACGGTTAATACGCTCCAGGCGGACAGTGGCTATATCGCCGCCGGTGCCGGTGCCGCTCCGACCAATGCCGCATTCCCCAACAGCCCCGGGGATGTTGCCTTGGCTCACGCGACGATCGACAACTCTCTGACTGTGTACGCCAATCGCCTGCAGGGGTCTGTAACACAGCCGCCCTCCGCTTCGCCGCTGCTGCTGAATATTCGTGGTTCCGGGGGCGGCTCGGCCTTGGCTTCCCAAGTTGTTTTGAACATTGATCCGGCAACGGTTGATTTTACCAATCTGCAAGCGGGGTTCGCCCAGATCAACACTACCGCCGCAATTGTCAACGTGGAAGCGGGAGATATCTCCGGCACCCTTTCATTGATTACGCCGGTCACCAATCTCTACATGAATAACCAAAGTGTGGTCTTACAGCCGGTTGATATTCAGCTTTACCAGCCCGGAGATGTGTTCAATTTGTCTCTGATGGGTACTTCTCTGGCTGCCAACACCTATGTGGAACGTTTTGTCACTGGCTTTAGTCCCTATGTGCCCAATTACGTCGGCAGTCACAGCAACACGGGATACAACTACGGCGGGGGCAGTGCCCTGGTTGATACTGAACGCCAAGCCGACCTGACCACCACGCTGAAAGACACCGTGCATAAATATCGTGTGGTTCCCGCGAATCTGGAAATTGCATCACTGGCGATCGGGCCGCGTGGCGGCGTCAATATCAGCCCTGCTGTATATGGCAAATCGAGAAAGGTGCGTTAACGATGGTGCTCATTGAGCCGCCGCATGTTGGCCCCGCGGATACTATGTTCCTGCCCCAGCGGACTTTCCATCGGTTAATCGCCGTGGCTGGACTGGTTGCAGCCCTGGGTTCATCCATGGCTTTTGCGGCACCGGCTCTACCGCCTAATCTCCATGCCGGGGCCATCGGAAATCAGTTCCAGCAAGCCCATAAAAAAAAGATTTTACCGCCCGCTTCTACACAGCCTTCCCTTACTGGGCCAACGAATAAGCCGTTGACGGGAAAACCCGGTGGCGTAAAGTTTCTGCTGCGTCGGGTGGAATTCAGTAAGTCCGCCTTTCTTACGCCTCAATATCTGCAAAGCGTGGCCCAGCCATATCTCAATAAGGAGGTCACGTTTGCCGATTTGCGAAAACTGCTCAACACCCTGAATGCCGAATATCTCAAGCGGGGTATCCTTTCCGCCCAGGCGATTTTGCCCCCCCAGAAAATTCGCAATGGCCTTGTCAAAGTGCAGCTAATTGAGGGAAAACTTGGCAAAGTAGAAGTTCGACGGCAAAACCAAAATAGCCCGCCGGTTACTGCACCCGGGTTTTTCACCAACCGTCTGCCGCTGGAAAAAGGCCAGATTGTCGATGACAGCAGCCTCGCTAAAGCCATAGACTACTTTAATCGCACCAATAATATTCAGTTGCGCGCTGCCTTACAGCCCGGGTCCCAGTTTGGCTTAACCAATGTGCTGCTTTATGCCCAGGAGCCTAAACGCGTGACCATGGATTTTTCTGTGGATAATTATGGCTATCCAGCCACGGGGCGCCTGGAAGGTTCCGAAAGCCTTAATCTTTTCAGTCCGCTGCAACTCGATGATCAGTTGAACGTGTATGCCGTGCAATCACAGGGGGCCTTTGATGACAGTCTGGTTTACAGCATTCCCGTCACCAGTTTCGGCACGCAGGTGGGTGTCAGTTATGCCAACAGCCAATATATCCTTGTCAACGGCCCCTATGAAAATTTGGATGTGAAAGGGCGATCCAACTTTTTCGGCCTTAATCTGGTTCAGCCTCTGTATGTCGATAAGCACTGGCTTTTTGATGGCGGCCTGCAATATGGCTACGACGTGGCCCATACGATTATCGGTGGCGTTGATTTAGGGGCTACCTCCGTGAATAAGTGGAGTCTGGGCCTGACCATCGACGGGACCTGGTCACGCGGGGCCTTTTCCATGGTGCAGACCGCCCTGTACGCCAATGGTCTGGCACCCCCGAACCAGACCAGTCATCCATTTATTTATCAGGGAACCTTTTACGGTTACTTTAATATTCTGCCCCAGGTATACGCCAGTCTTCTTGGCGGCTGGCAGTATACGCCCAGCAACACCATTACACCCGATGAGCTTTTTCAGGTCGGCGGCGAATATTCTGTGCGCGGTTTTCCAACCGATGTGGCCGCAGGCAACTCCGGTCTGTTCAGTCAGCTCGAATTGCATTATCAACCCGTGTCATTTTTTGATGCCTACGGCTTCTTTGATCAGGCGTACCTCTGGGCACCAGTTCCCGAATATCAACGGTTACAGAGCAGCGGCATTGGTACCAAGTGGACCTTTACCCATATATTATCGCGATTACTGCACAAGAAATTATCATTGAGCGATAGTCTAAGCATCAACGTATGGGCCGGATTCCCATTTGATCGCGTCTCTCCTGATCAGAAAAACTACGAGCTTGGTGCCGGTATGGTTTACCAGATTGGCTTTTAGTCCGAAGTTTCTCGGCCAGAAAGCGTACCACCCCGATTGGGTCCTGGCGTGCCCAGCCCGCGGCATTACTTTCTCTTACCTCGCCAACCCAACCTTCGCGGTTTGTTGCCAAAAAAAGCTCTGGCGATTCATGGCACGTCGCCGAAAGAAGCCACGGGAGTTCCAGCCGCCGGGAATATACTATCGATGGCCAAGGGATTTTTGAAACCGGCATCCGCCCAAGTTGCACTAATCCAGCAGATGCCGTGGCTTGCGGCAGGCGAATGCGAGGCCGAGGCCCCTTTAATTCGACTGGAAAATTGGGTGGCCAAGAAGTGTGTCGCACCGCCGTCCATGGTGCAATCGGGTGGTCCGGTTGCCTTGTTCAAGGTCCTGACAAAAGGAGTCGGTCAATGCGAGTTTTGAAATTGGAATTTCTGGGTATGGCGCTGGCTGGGGTTATGGCGATGGCATTGCCCGCAATGGCGATTGCCGGTTCCGCTGCCAGCAAGGAGAAAGTCGGAACGATTAGTGGAAAAGTCGTGGACAGCAGCGGCAACCCGGTCGGCGGGGCCACTGTGCGCGTCATGCGGTTGCCAAAAGGTGCCGGCATGCCGCCCGGTGGCGGACCAGGTGGTGGTCCTGGCAAGGCCGGGGGGCCGGGCGGGCCTGGAGGACCAGGCGGTCCAGGCGGTTTCGGCGGCCCCGGTGGGCAAGGCCACAATAAAGTCAAGGCCGGGCAATCGGTGTGGATTAAGCACACGCTGGTCATGGGTATTACCAAAACCGCTGCCGATGGCACATTCATGCTTGCCAACGCTCCAGCAGGTAAGTATGCCGTCATGGCAATGAAACGCCGCGAGGGCTTTGGCCACAGCAACAAACCGCTGGTCGTCAAAGCCGGCACTGCCGTGGACGCCGGCACCATTACCTTGAAAAAAGGCCCACGCGGCCCCGGCGGCCCACGCGGACCGGGCGGCCCAGGAGGACCGGGCGGCCCAGGTGGCCCCCACGGCCCGGGCGGTCCGCCGCCTGGTCAATAACACGATCAAATGAATTGCCATCCTTACCCAGCCCCGCAGCCAACATGCTGCGGGGCTTTTTTTATCTGTCGTTTCCCCGATGGACAGGCACAAATCAAAACTTTCCGCTAAAATCTTCCGCCATGTCAGAAATTTATATACAACTTCCACCCTCCTCCGCCATCGCTTACCCTGTGCATGTGGGTTCACATCTGTTGCCGGAACTTGGGCAGCGGGTAAAACAATGCGCACCATCCCCTTCCTGCGCACTGATCACCGACGACCACGTGGCAAAATATTATCTTCCGATCGTGAGGGCTTCTTTAGAATCCGCCGGCTACCGCGTTTGCAGTTTTGTATTTCCCGCCGGCGAAACCAATAAAACGATCCACACCGTTGCCGCCGCCTATGATGCGCTGCTTTCCGCCCGTCTGGAACGTTCCAGCCCCGTCATTGCTTTAGGCGGCGGCGTAACCGGTGACTTAGCCGGGTTTGTCGGCTCTACGCTGTTGCGGGGCGTGCCATTTATTCAGGTGCCCACCACACTTCTGGCGGCGGTAGATGCCAGCGTGGGCGGAAAAGTGGGGGTGGATCATGCGATGGGAAAAAATCTCATTGGCGCATTTCATCAGCCCGCCGCGGTTTTTACCGATGTCGCAACGTTCAAGACGCTTCCGCCGCTGGAAATTCAATGCGGCCTGGCCGAGTGTGTGAAACATGCCATTATCAAAGATGCCCGGCTCTTTGAATTTATTGAACACAATTTATCTTCCGTACTGGCGTGCGATGCAGCTGCCCTGGCCGAACTCGTGGCATGGAACGTTCAGATTAAAGCTGCCGTGGTCATGGCCGATCCCTTTGAACGCGGTGATCGGGCACTGCTGAACCTAGGCCACACGTTTGGCCATGCACTGGAAACGCTTTCGGGTTTTTCCAATTTAGCCCATGGCCAAGCCGTATCGCTGGGCGTTGTAGCGGCCTGCCGCCTGGCCGCAGATCGGGGAGAATTCCCGCACGCTTCCGCATTGGCTGTGGAATCTCTGCTCACACGCATCGGCCTGCCGGTACGCATCCCCATCGCTGATCCGGCCGCGGTTTTCAAGGCTATGGGCAGTGACAAAAAAATAATCGCCGGACGCCTGCGATTAATTTTGCCGTCCGAATATATTGGCCAAGCGCGCATCGCCGCGGATATCCCTGAAAGCCAGATTATGCAGGCCATTGGTTATATTCAGCAGCACGGAGCCTCCCCCTTATGAGTGTCGCTGATCCCGCATCCGCCGATCCATCGCCGCAACGGCTTGCCGCATGGCTGACTCTTTCTTTCTGCAATGGCATCGGGCCGGTGCTGCTGCGGCGCTTGCTGGATGCATTGCACACACCGGAAAATATTTTATCCGCTTCCCCCGCACAATTAGCCGACGTGGAGGGCATCGGCCAAAGCCGCGCTCAGGCCATCGCCCGCGGCCGTGAACAGATTAACGTTGATGAAATTCTCGCTGATTGCCACCAGCGGCATATCGGTGTGATCTGCCCCGATCATGCGCAGTGGCCTCCCGGCCTGACCCGCATTCCCGATCCACCGGCGGTGCTGTATATCCGGGGAAGAATCCTCCGGGAAGATATGCTGGCTGTGGGCATTGTTGGCTCACGGCGTTGCACACTTTATGGCCGCGAGCAGGCCGGTAAATTTGCCGCCGGTCTTGTCGGCGCAGGCGTAACGGTGGTCAGTGGTGGAGCGCGGGGCATTGACACCGCCGCTCATACCGGTGCCTTGCGTGCCGGCGGGCGCACCATCGTGGTGCAGGGCTGCGGGCTGGGCCATTGTTATCCGCAGGAAAACGCCGATCTGTATGACCGCATTGTGCAGGAAGACCGCGGAGCCGTGATTAGTGAATTACCACCCGATTCGCCACCGCTACCGGAAAACTTCCCACCCCGCAACCGCATTATCACGGGCATGTCTCTGGGGATTCTGGTGGTGGAAGCCAACTTGCGCAGCGGCTCCCTGATCACCGCCCGCTTGGCCGCGGATGATTACGCCCGCGAAGTATTTGCCGTGCCCGGACGCGTGGACTCCATTGCCAGCAGTGGCACCCATCATTTAATAAAAACCGGAGCCGCCGCTCTGGTGGAATCGGTGGATGATATTCTGCGCGGCATCGGCCAGAGCGATTTAATTACCACCGCTGATCCTGAAGCTGTTATCGCAGCTCCAAGGCGCCGCACCGTCCGCAAGCCCTCCGCGTCAGGTGCCGAAAGCAATTTATATTCGTCGTCAGCGCACAGCAATTCCGATTCTAATACGCCACCCCAAACCGAACTAACTGCCCCTCAGAAGCGCATCGTCGCCTGCTTTACCGGCGAATCTCTGGATGTCGATGAGCTTTGCGCCTCGGCGGCGCTGCCCCCTGCTGTTATCATGGCCGAACTAACCTTCCTTGAAATCTCCGGCGTCCTTCGCCGCCAACCCGATCGCCGGTACACCCTTAACGCCCCGTGAGCGGGGCGGGGGAGCAGGTTGCAGGTTACAGGTTTACAGTATTGGCAGTATTGATCAGTATTGGCAGTACATTCAGTAAACGCAGTAATTGCAGTAATTGCAGTAATTACAAGGTTGGCAGGCTCACCAGCCCAGCGAAATGGCAGCGCCGACGCTTCCGGAAAATGCTAAATGCCAGATGCGAGATGCCATTCGAGGTTACGGGTTACGGGGGACGAATGATCCACAGATTTCAAGGATTACACCGATTTCTGTTCTGGCGGTTGGGAATAAAACGATACGCCGCCTCGTCGTTAATCGGTGTTAATCTGTGTCCATCTGTGGATCAGAACGGTTGCTCGGTAGGTTAAGCCTGCCGGCTAATATTATGCTCGATGCGAGATGGTAAATGCGAGATGCGGAATGCCGAGACGCGGGTTCACGCGTTGATTTTTAAGGTCTCCCACTGATCGGCGATTCGGCGGTGGCGGTAGCGTTGATGAGCCTTCGGGGACAGGTGCAGGGCGTCAATGGAATCAATTCTTCCCAGCAGTACCGCAAAATTTGCCGATGGCTCATAGGTGTCCCTGTTTTCCGCAGCAGCGGTGCCGGGAGGCTCGTCTTGGCGCATGGCTACCGGCCGGCCGGGTTGCGGGCTGGTAAATAAATTCTGCGATGCCAGGCTATGGCTTTGCCACAGCGCGTGCCAGATTATAAAATCACGCTTGGACTTTTCCGCCACTTCCTGCGTGATGACACGCCAGCGTGCCAGCAGGCGTAATTGTGTCGCACGTTCCGGCAGCCAGAGGCATAATTCGCTTTTCTCATGGGCTTGAAGCTGCGCTGCTTTCGCACTGCGCCGGTCGATGCTGATTTGCACCGTCATGGTTCGAATATCAAACGCCCGCACCACCACCATGCGCACATGGGCGATATCCTTCCCCTGCGAAGAAGACAGTGCGGCAAATAGCGGCGGATGTTGTAATTGCCGCTGAATAATCAGCCCCACCCCGGCCGGCGACATGATTAATTGTCCCGAATTTCGCGACATGTGGCTTGCTTTTCCATGTTGCCGCTGGGTCATAATGGAGCTGCTCCCTCGCTGGTAATTGCGAAAACTACGGCACCTGCACCGTCCCAGGCAGGATTCTGTCCGAGTAATCACCGCGGATTTCTCGGATAAACTGCCAAAACGGTTTGACCGCCGGGCCATAATCCCATACTTTATAGTGCTTGGCTGAAGTTGCCAAACGAGATATTGGACATTGAAGGAGTGTGATTATGCCAAAACCACGTCGCCGCCGGAAGATCGGCAGTAAGAAACGTCATGCCAAATGGAAGGCACGGCACCATCAGCAGTAATCCATGCTTACCGGAACTGAGTTATGCAGAATATCATTCGCGGAAAAGTCTTTGTGCTTGGCGATAATATTGATACGGATCAAATTATCCCCGCCAAATTTCTAAGCTATAACCCGTCGGACCCGGAAGAACGCAAATACTTCGGCATGTATGCAATGGATGGCGTGCCCGCCGGCCAAAGCGGCCTGCCTGACGGTACAATCCGCTTTGTGCGGCCCAATGAATTTAAAACCGATTTTGCCATCGTCCTGGGCGGCAAAAACTTCGGTTGCGGTTCGTCTCGGGAACATGCCCCCCTGGCCATAGCTGAGGCTGGCGCGCGCGTTGTGCTGGCGGAATTTTACGCGCGCATCTTTTTCCGTAACTGCGTCAACGGAGGCTATTTAGTCCCCTGCGAAACCGTTGATCGCCTGGTGGAAATCACCCAAACTGGTGATGAAATGATTGTCGATATTGATCAATCCCTGGTGACGAATGTCACGCGGAATACGACTCATAAACTTAAGTCGCTGGGCGATGTCAAACCCATCATTGATGCCGGTGGCGTATTTCAATACGCCCGTGAGGCCGGAATGCTTAAATCGATGTAATGCCGGGCCAACCGTGTCGCCTACGCGAGCCTTGTCCAAACTGCCACCTCTATTTTGTGGGCGGGACAGAGCACCGTGGTGATAAACCCTTGGTTAGCTGGCGGCAAGAGATCAGCCAGCGGATTAATCATTTGGTGCTCGCGGAAGGCCATCGCCTGCTAGAGTACTATCAGGCTAGGAACTTTTTTTCCAATCAGGTATGTTGTTGCAATGAAAATATTACTCATTGGTTCCGGCGGACGTGAACATGCTCTGGCTTGGAAAATTAAATCCAGCCCGCTTTGTGATACGCTTCTGATCGCGCCGGGCAACCCCGGAATGGCTACCCTCGGTGAATTAATTCCCGTTAAAGCGGATGCCATCGCCGAGCTGGTCACGTTGGCGGTTACCCGTGCCGTGGATCTGGTAGTAGTAGGCCCGGAAGATCCGCTTACGTTAGGACTGGTTGATGCCTTGGCGGAGAAAAAAATCCGGGCGTTCGGCCCGCGCCGCCAAGCAGCACAGTTGGAAGGGGACAAAAGTTTTTCCAAAAAAATCATGCGCGAAGCTCTGATTCCAACCGCCGAGGGCCGCAGTTTTAATAACATGCGCTCCGCGTTGTCGTATGTGGAAACACGCACCGAGCCGCTGGTGGTTAAAGCCGCCGGGCTGGCGCGCGGCAAGGGTGTTATTGTCTGCCGCGATCCGGTTGAGGCCATGGATGCCGTCCGCGATATGATGGAGAAGAAAATCTTTGGCACTGCCGGGCAAACCGTGGTCATTGAAGAACGCCTGGATGGCCCGGAAATATCTCTGCTGGCTTTTGTGGACGGCCAAAGCGCCTACATTATGGAATCCGCCCAGGATCATAAACGCATCGGCGACAAGGATACCGGCCCCAACACCGGCGGCATGGGGGCTTTCAGCCCGGCACCGCTGCTGACCGATGAACTGCTGGTGCGGGTCCAGCGGGAAATTATTGTTCCACTGCTGGATACACTTAAACGCAATGAAATTGATTATTGCGGGATCCTTTACATCGGATTGATGTTAACTCCCGGCGGCCCTAAAACGCTGGAATTTAATTGCCGATTTGGCGACCCCGAAGCGCAACCGCTGCTCATGCGGCTGGAAACAGACATCGTGGAAGTCATGCTGGCCTGTATTGATGGAAAGCTCGATGGCATCACGTTGGCTTGGAAGCCCCAAACCGCAGTCTGCGTGGTGCTCGCCAGTGAAGGCTACGGCTGGAAACCTGATGATCAGGTTACGCGCGGCGTGCCTATTACTGGCATTGAACAAGCCGCCGCCATGCCGGATGTGCAAATTTTCCACGCCGGCACCGCAATGAAAGATGGCCAGTTGGTGACCAGCGGCGGGCGCGTGCTGGGCGTATGCGCCTTAGGTGCCGACCTTGCCGACGCGCAAAAAAAGGCCTACGCCGCCGCCGCAAAAATTCATTTTCCCGGTATGCAGTTGCGGCATGACATCGGCGGGACCAACTAATAATGAAGGATATGGCGCCAGCCCGTGTATTAGCTCCAATAGAATCCGATGGGCTCTTTCATTTCCGCACCGACCCGCGGAGTTCGTGGGCATTGCGTGTAGATTCCGAGGGGTTTCCTACCAAATGCGTTGCACTCCGTATTGCTCAAACCGAGGGTCAGCGGTGACAACAATTGCTTTTTCCGCCAAAGCCTGAGCCACCAGCAAGCGATCGAATGGGTCCCGGTGGTCGCGGTAAGGCATACCGATTAACATTTCTGTATGGCGAATGTCAATGGGTAAAATTTCAAACCCGTTATCCTCAATAGCACATTTCCAGAACACACCAAACGGGACTGCCAGAACATATTTCTTCAAGCTTATTTTAATTGCGATTTCCCAATAGCTGGCCGGGCTCACCAGCGCCCGCGATTCCAGCCCATCAATAACTTGCCGAGCAGGTATGCTTAAACGCACGTCGTCAAGCACGTACCAAAGAAGAGCGTGTGTATCTAATAGGATCTTCATGGGATATATTCTTCAAAGCCATCCAGGTGTTCGTCATCGTCCTGCACAACGGTGAGCAGCCCCTTGCAACTTCCGGCATGGCGCTTCCGGGTAGCCGTGCGGGCCCTGAGGCTGGCCACAGGCGAATTATTCTCGGTTAAAACGATTTCCTCGTCGGAGCCCAGCGTATGAATCAACTCCGATAGCCTTGCCGCCGCTTGCTCAACTGATATCACATGCGTCATAACCGACACACCTTTCTGTCGACCGGCGCTCATGCCACCGGGAACTTCCCCTATTCCCCGATATGATAACGCATCTGCGCCAAAAACGAATGCCACGTAACAGCGGCGAGAGCCTGTGCCATTGGATCGTTTGCGGTATAATTTTTGCTAGCTATTGGTTTTGCGGAGAATTCTCATGGCTTTAAAACTATCGCCTTCACAGCAAAATCTTCTTCAGCCGGTAACGCTTCTGGCGATGTTGTTTGCTGCAGTGCTCGGTGCCAGCACCCTACGGGGTGCCAATGCCGAGGCCACCTTGCGCGTCAACGTGAATCCCAATACCGGCGTTTATCGTCTGCAAAGCATTTCTCCGGCGTGGACGTTTTCCGGTTCTGTCCCTGCACCGTTGCAGGCGTTGCACCACCGTACTGGCAGGGACCGTCTGGGGAATTATAAACAGGTGAGTTTCACCTGGCTTTATAAAGGCAAGCTGGTTTCCGGTGCCATCCGCACGTATACCGCTTGTCCCGTGGCGCAGTTTATTGTTACCTTTCAGCAGGCCACCGCACATTGCCACATTAAATTTCCGGATTTCACTTCTGAACCGCTGGGTCTGCATATTCTCAGTTATCGTAATAATTCTTTCGCGCCGCCCCAGTTCTCGGCGGGACAGTCCGGCACGCCGTGGCTGCTTTTCGACCGTCACTACAATGCCGCAATTATTTCCCCCGCCCGGCACTTTATCACCATGACCATGCGCGGCAACGGCATAACCCATACGTTGGTGCGTTTGAACCGGCATGTGGCATCCGTACCGGCGAAATTTCAAATCCGCAGCATCATGGTTATGACGCATGGCATTAATCATGCGTACGACACATGGGGACCGGCGCTGACAACATTAGGTGGCAAAACACGGCCTGGCAATCAGGCCGCGCCGGTGCTGCGGTATCTCGGTTATTGGACGGATCACGGCGCGAGTTATTATTACCACTTCCGTCAAAAGCTGGGTTACGCCGGCACCGTGCTGGCGGAAACCCGTCATTTGCAGGCGCGGAGTATCCCCATTCATTATCTCGAACTCGACAGTTGGTGGTATCGCAAAGATTCCACCAATTATTCGGGTAAAAAAATCCGCGCCATGCTGCCGAAGTACCAACACCAGGATTGGGACAAATTCGGCGGCATCACGCATTACACCGCGAGTCGGCATTTATTTCCCCAAGGCCTGGAAGCATTTGATCAGCAGGTGGGTTTGCCTCTGGTGGTGCATGGGCGATGGATCAGTAAGAAAAGTCCCTATCAGAAGCGATATAAAATCAGCGGCATCGCGCCGGTGGATGCCCGCTATTGGAATCACATCGCGCGTTATCTGCATGACAATGGCGTGGAAACCTATTTGCAGGATTGGCAAAGCAGCATCGCCAGAAACTCACATTTTTTCTCGAGCTTAACCGCCGGACGCGACTTTTATCATGGCATGGCCGCCGGAATGGCGGCGCATGGCGTCTCGGTCATGTATTGCATGCCGCTGCCCTGCGAATTGCTGGAATCATCGGAAGTAAATAATGTCGTAGCCACACGTGTCAGTAATGATATATTTATCCGCCCAAGATTTTATTCCTGTTTATTTACGTCGCGTCTGGCTGGGGCGCTGGGCCTGTGGCCCTGGGATGACGTGTGTATGTCCTGGCGGACGGACAATGTATTGCTGCAGAATCTTTCCGCGGGCGTGGTGGGGTTTGGTGATCCGATGGGCAGGGAAAACCGCACCAATCTAATGCGGACATGCCGCAGTGATGGCGTACTTATTAAGCCCGATGTGCCCGTTGTCCCCATTGATTCCGCCTATCTCGATGGTGCCTTGCACATCGCCGCACCCGTCATTGCGCGCACCTACACCAATCAGGATGGCGTGAAAACCGCGTATGTGTTTGCCTTCGCCCCCAATCCGCGGGATAAAAAGCCCGTCAAATTCTCCGCGCATGATATTGGGCTGCGTGGAGACATGTATGTATATAATTATTTTACGGGCGCGTCAAAGCTGGTTCCCGCACACGGCACATTTACCGGTGCGTTAGGGGCCCATGCCGCATCGTATTATGTGTGTGCTTCACCGGGGGCCGCGGGCATTGCGTTCATGGGGCAACGCGGAAAATTTGTCGGTGTCGGCCGAGAAAGAATTCCCGCCCTGGCTAACCTGCCCGGTGCTTTGATGGCGTCGGTCGCCTTTGCACCGGGGGAGGATGTTGTCACGCTGCACGGATTCGCAGCGTACAAGCCTGTGGTAACTGTGCATGGCGGAATCGCCGGTGCGGTATTGTACAATCGCGCGACGGGGCAGTTTGTTGTACGCGTTTCACCGTCAATTACTGCTCCGCTGCGGGAACTCGATGGTAGTGTGGTCAAAGAAATCAATGTGGTTTTCAGTCGGCCCAAATAACTTAAAAAAGAGATTGCTATGACATCATCATCCAAAAATTCCAGCCGCCCGCGGCTTTCAACTTCCGGCCATGATATTAGTGCGCTGACCGAAAGCCAGATCAATGAATTGGCTGAAAAATTAACGCCGGAAGAACGCCACATCATGCTGGATCATGGTACTGAACCGCCATTCTGCGGGGGGTTGCTGCACAATAAGGGGGATGGGGTATATGTTTGCCGGCTCTGTGCTTTGCCGCTGTTTAAGTCGCAGGCTAAGTTTGACTCGCGTACTGGCTGGCCGAGTTTTTATGAGCCGTTTGATCCCGACCATGTGCAGAATATTGTCGATGAAAGCTACGGCATGATTCGCACTGAAATCCGATGCCGCCGCTGCGGCAGCCATCTGGGCCACATTTTTGACGACGGGCCGGCCCCGACCGGGAAACGGTTTTGTCTAAATTCTGCGGCACTGCAATTTAAAGCCTTGGATTCTCCGCACGATGCTCTGCCATCGGATGTGTAATACAACGTGTCAATGCCTTTACAGGAATTTTCAGCCATGCATAAGAAATTACGAAAAGCTCTGGTCTATATTATCCTTCTGATTCTGGTGCTGATTGTGGCCGTCTGGTTTTCCATTGACGGCATTCTTCGCAGCCAAATCCAAAGCCGGGCCACGGCAGCTCTGGGAACACAAACCACTCTGGCGCATGCAAATTTGAGCATTTTTGGCGGAAGTCTGGCACTAAGCGGCCTGACGGTCGACAACCTTAAGGGATATCCCGACCCCCACCTGCTGACCATGCAATCCTGCAAAGCACAGGTCAGCCTGCATAGCCTCCTGACAAACACCGTGGTGATCAAGCTCATCAACATCACTGGCCTGCATATCTCCATGGATCAGAACGGCTTGTCTAATAATCTCATGGCGGAAATAAACCATTTGAATAATCAGCAGAGTTCCGCGGCAACGCCAACCCCCACCAAAGGCTCGGGCGGAAAAGCTCTGGCCATCACGCAAGTCGTGCTGCACAATACCGTAGTACGCATGGACGCCTCCCTGCTGCCGGGGCAGAAGGGCGTCCCAATTGTTATCACGATCCCCCAGATGGTGCTCAACCAACCGACCAACCCGCATGGCCGCCCGTTGCGGCTGGCCGGCTTGATGGAGCAAATTTTGGTGCAGGTTGCCAAGAGTGTAGCGAATAATCCAGCCATTCCAGCTCCGGTTCGCGCCACGTTGGGCACAGCCACCGCCATCATCGGCTCGGGTGCGGGCACATTAATCCACGGCACCGGTGCAGCGGTTACAGGCGCAGTGAATTCGCTTGGACATTTGTTTAGTCCCGGCAACAAAGCCGGCAGTGGAGGCACGAAGTGATTGCGGCAGCGATCGCTGAAATAACCGCAGCCGTCCGCAGCACGGCCTGGCCGGATGTGCTGATTTTCGCCTTAACTTATTTTGGCCTGGCGCTGGGGGACGTTCCCTTTACCCGCCTGGATCGCTCCAGCATCGCGATTTTGGGCGCGGTGGCTGTCTTGCTATTCCACCGCATGAGCCTGCATGAAGCGATGGCTGGGGTGGATTTTCCCACTTTAATTCTGCTGATGAGCCTGATGATCATTTCCGCGCAACTGCGACTGGCGGGCTTTTATGATGCTGTGGTGCGGCGCATTGTCGCTGCGGCGCATAAACCTTGGCGATTGCTGGCGGGGTTAATTGTATTTTCCGCCCTGCTGTCCGCGCTGTTTGCCAATGATGTGATCTGTCTGATTTTTACACCCGTGCTGTGTCTGGCTTTGCAGCGTGCCCGGCGCGATCCAATTCCTTATCTGATGGCTTTGGCCACCGCATCCAACATCGGCTCGGCGTGCACGCTGATCGGAAATCCGCAGAACATGCTTATTGGGGAATCTGCCCATCTTCATTTTGCGGCTTATTTTATAACTGTATTACCGCTGATCTTATTTTGCCTGGTTCTGAATTTTCTCGCCATCGCCCTTATTTATCGCACTCAACTTTTCGCTGAAGTCCAGCCGCCCGTCACTTCTGAATCCGCCCATGAACACCATCCACGGCCCGAGATGCAGTGGAATTTAATCATCAAGGCTCTGGTGGTCATGGGAATTCTTCTGGCCGTTATGCTGGCGGGATCGGTTCTTCACATCAGCCGACCGGTGGCCGCCATGGCCGCGGCAGGCATTATCCTGATATCACGCAAAACCCGCCCCGCGGATTTATTTGCCCTGGTGGACTGGAGTCTGATACTGCTATTCATCGGCCTGTTTATTGTCATCGCCGATGTGGAAAGCCACCATCTTCTCAGTCCGGTGCTTCATGCCCTGGCCCGCATGGGCATAGTATTAAAATCCCTTTTACCTTTGGCTGCGGTCACACTGGTATTGTCCAATATCGTCAGCAATGTGCCGGCGGTGTTACTGATTAAACCCGCTATTCCATTGGCCGCCACGCACACCTGGTATCTGTTGGCAGTGATCAGCACGCTGGCTGGAAATCTTACCCTTCTAGGGTCGATTGCCAATTTAATTGTTGCCCAACAGGCCCGGGCTTTCGCCGTCAATTTGAAATTCCGCGAATACCTGAAAGTCGGCGTCCCCCTGACCCTCGCCTGCGTGACGCTGGCTGTGCTCTATTTCAAAATAATATAAACCGCATAAATATTAATGGGTCGGCTTATTCTTAATGGCTGCCCACGTCAGGTTAAATCTGGCCAGGTACTTTCGCAGTCGATCGGCGTCGTTTGTCACGCTTTTGCTCTGGCGCGAAACGTCGAACAACTCCCGGCCGGCTTGGGAAATGTTGTTGCAGCGCTCGCACACAGCCAGAACCGCAGCGAGTTGCACCCGGTCAAAAAGGTCAAGGGCCTTTGTTTCCGATAGCGACAAATAGCGATCCAGTTCACACTGCTGTGACGCGTCGGGCGTGCTTTCCCATGAGCTTATCAGATGGGCCACCTCCGCCTGTACCAACTCAATGGAAATTCTTGCCCCGCCAGCTAGCGTGGCCATACGCGTCAGACATGCGTTAAGGTCGCGAAAATTTCTTTTCCATACTGCTGACCGTGATGTGGCAAATGCGAGAAAAGCCTCCCGGGCTTCGCGGTTAAAAGTAATCTGCTTGCCGTTGAGCCGGGCGAACTGCTGTAATTCATAATCCAAGTTCGGCTCCACGTCTTCCGGACGGTCCTTAAGTGCCGGCAGATGAAACGTCCATAAATTGATGCGCGCCAAAAGATCTTCACGAAACGACCGCGGGTCCCCCTGAATGGAAAGCCTGCGATTCGTACCGGCCAGCAGTTGAAAATCGCTTTGTGCTTCGGTATCCGCCCCGACGGGAAGAAATCGTTTTTCCTCCAAAGCTCGCAGCAGCATGGCCTGTTCGTCGTTCCCAAGTTCCCCAATCTCATCCAGAAACAATACTCCTTTGTCCGCCGCCCGCAGCAGACCGGGCCGTGCCGAAACCGCTCCCGTAAAAGCCCCTTTGGTGTGACCGAAGAGGGCCGACATCGCGGCATCCCCACGAATCGTGGCGCAGTTCACTTCCACAAACGGGCCATCCATCTGCCGCCGGGATTTTTTTAATTCATAAATTCGCCGGGCCAGTTGGCTTTTTCCTGCGCCCGTGGGTCCCATTAGCAGCAAGGGAGCCTTGCTGTTAACGGCTACATATTCAATTTTTTCAATGAGCGCATTAAATGCGGCATTGCGGGTCTCAATGCCGTGCTTAAGGAAAGACAGGCTTTCGGATTTTTCCTGCAGAAAGCGCGAAGCCAATTTATCGTACTTGGACAAATCCAAGTCGATAATCGTATAACCACCGGCCTCCCCGGGCTGGTGGCCGCCGGGAGGCGACGTTTGAATTAATTTGGCCGGGAAATAGCGAGCCTCGGTTAAAAGGAACAGGCATATCTGCGCGACGTGCGTGCCCGTGGTGATATGCACCAGATATTGCTGCTCTTCGGGTGTGAAAACGCACCGGCGGGAAAAATCCAGCAGCGCCGTATAAACTTCCTCAAAGTCCCACGCGTTACGAAGCTCCACCTGGTGCAGCCGCACCGTGGTTTCGGGCGACACGCCCGCAATATCGGCAATAATTTGATCGGCCAGTTTCTGATAACGCTTTTGGTAAACCAACTCCAGTTGGTCAATCAGCAGCTCCGGATGGCGGCAAAGCGCCACATTGGGCCGCCACCGGTCCCACCGCCGTGCTCCGGCACCGGAATCCAGCACCGAGCCAAGGAAACTGAAGACTACCGTTTTTGGTCTGTTCATAGAAAATATTATAAACTATTAGCCTAAAAAATAAATAAAAGCGTGATGCACTCCCTTGTATGATATTTGTAAGTGATGATTGCAAATGGTCTTATGGCGTTTTCCCGAAAATTTCCGGCTTGGCACGGATTGTGCTTTTATAACAATAGCACGAAGACGCGGTCCCAGTGACCCCGACGCCGCAGCCGTTGTGTAAGGAGCCTATTATGGCCAATAAAAATTTATTTGAATCGGTGGTCAGCCGTTGGCTGCCGCGTACAAACATCTCCAATAGCGAAGGTGCTCCAGCTTATGCGTTTAATTCCCGGCACGCCCTGGCACAGTACGCTGTTACCGGCTGCCTGAACTCTACGTTCTATGCGACGGCGGAAATGCAATTGGCCGATGTTCACCGGTTGGCACTGGCTGTCGATCCGGAGTTCGTGGCGAAGACCGCACTGTACGCGCGGCAGCGAGGCGCGATGAAAGATATGCCCGCATTTTTGTGCGCCGTGCTTTCAGTGCGTTCACCAGGTTTGATGGCGGAGATTTTTGATCGAGTCATTGATTCTTCGAAAATGCTGCGAAACGTCGTACAGATTATGCGGTCCGGGGCCGTGGGCCGAAAGTCGTTGGGCACCCTGCCCAAGCGGCTGGTACAGGACTGGTTGGAGCAGCGAACAGATGAAGCGCTGTTCATCGGATCGGTCGGAAATGCCCCCTCTCTGGCGGATATTATACGGATGGTTCATCCGCGGCCTGCAACCAGTACCCGCAAAGCGCTTTATGCTTACCTGGTCGGGCGGGATTTTGAAGTTGCGGATTTGCCGGAGCTGGTGCAACAGTTTGAAGCCTTTAAGCGTGATCCGACGCGCACTGTTCCGGATGTGCCTTTTCAGATGCTTACGAGTCTGAAGCTTTCATCGCAGGCGTGGCGCATTGTTGCACAGCGTGCAAGCTGGCAGACGGCAAGGATGAACCTTAACACGTTTGCCCGGCACGGTGTGTTCAATGATCCCGAAGCGGTTTTAGAAATGGCCCGAAAACTGGCTGATGCTGCCTTAATCAGCCGTGCGCGTGCCATGCCGTACCAGCTTCTGGCGGCCTACCGGATGACTGCGAATGTGCCGCAGGCGATCGCCGCTGCACTGCACTCTGCGATGGAAATCGCCACGCAGAACGTACCGGATTTTCAGCAGCGCGTTGTGGTGTGCCCGGACGTGTCAGGTTCTATGGTTTCCCCCGTCACGGGTTATCGTAAAGGGGCCACCAGCGCTGTGCGTTGTGTCGATGTTTCGGCCCTTGTTGCAGCGGCTGTTTTGCGACGCAACCCCGGGGCGGAGGTCCTTGCATTCGCCGCCGACATCGTGCCTCTGCGATTGAACGCCGCGGACACGGTGACCACCAATGCGGAAAAGCTGGCGGCCATCGGCGGAGGCGGCACTGACTGTTCAGCTCCTCTGCGGGAGCTTAATCGCCGGCGTGCGCATGTAGATTTGGTTATCTACATTTCTGATAACCAGTCCTGGATTGGTGCAGGGGCTGCCGGGGAGGCAACCGGTACCATGCAGCAATGGAAGGTGCTCAAAAAACGCAACCCCAACGCTCGCATGATCTGTATCGATCTGGTTCCCAATGCCAACAGTCAGGCTGTTGAAAGCGCAGATATTTTGAATATCGGCGGCTTCAGTGACGCGGTATTTGAAGTCGCCCGACACTTTGCCTGCGGAGAATTACAGCCGGGGCATTGGGTTTCGGTGATTGAAAATCAGCGGCTCTAACACAGAACCGCTGACAACAAATGGGCGGTCCGTAGCAGATGCGGACCGCCCATGGGGGCCGGAGAAGATTTGCCTAATACTGAATTAATGAAAGGGCGGCGAATGCCGATAAAACTACAGGATTGTAACCTCGTGGTTGTGGGTTCGAGTCCCACCCGCTCCAGGGCGACCAGTCGGAGCGGTAGCTCAATGGTAGAGCACGCTGTTTTATCACTCTTGTCGCCGCCTTTGAAAAATACACCGCTGCTGGGAATGCCGGCCGCACTACATTGGTGAAAGCTTTCCGTCTTGTGCGGGAAGCCTCCCGGTTCGAATCCGGGCTTGTCACGCATTGCGTGGCATGGAGGTGTGGTCAATATTTGTCCCGGCGGCGGTTTTGATGCGGGAACTATCGAACGTAATTTGAGCCTGAATCTCGTTTTGTCATTATCATACGGTTGAACTCTGGAGTGATATCTACCATGGAAACATCAGCTAAACCAAACTCGGAATCGACTCCCGAAAACAGGGATTCCATGTTTACCGTCACCGGCGAAGCGACAGCACTTTTGCCGGCACGCGAGTCACATTTAACGCCCATCACCGTTATTGGAACAGAGGCTATTCGCCGCACGTTTGATGCGCTGTGTATTAAACAGGCCCTGAATTCGCGGGCGGCTCCGGGTGTTACCCAACTGGTGTTGAACCCCGATGCCCACTGCGGATATGGCGCACCCATCGGTTGCGTCATGGTGTCGCCCACGCATGTTTATCCAGGGCCGGTGGGGGTGGATATTAAATGTTCGATGAGCCTGTTACAGACCGACGTACCGGAAGACGCCATAAGGGATGCTCCCACGCGTCGGGCTATTATTCAGGCCATTACCCGGCGTGTTCCAACCGGTGCCGGCCGCGGGCAACGCAGCGCACCCAAGTCCCGGTATGTCGGGCCAAGCCTGGGGCGGCAGGCTGTGCTCGAAGGCGCTTCGCCACGCGTGCTTGAAGCGTTGGGAATTCCGACGCATTGGGCTTCGCGCTGTGAAGATTTCCATCATGCAGGGCATGACGGCTCGACCGCCGCACTGGACCAACGGTTTGATTACCTGACCACCACGCACGGCAGCCGGTTGGCGGATAAGTTTTCGCAGCTTGGCTCCTACGGCGGAGGCAACCATTTTGGGGAATGCGAGATCGTGCAGGTGTGCGAGGGCCGGGAGGAAATTGCGAATTCCTTCGGATTGCGCCATGGCTATGCCGCTTTCTTATCACACTGTGGTAGCCGCGGATTTGGTTTTCAATTGGCGCACCACCAGTTTCGCAACTTGCAGGCGCAGTTTGAAAAATGGGGTACACCGTTTCCCGCCGGGGATAAGGAACTTGTATACGCGCCGTTAGGCACGCCGCAGGCAGATGCGTATCTTGATGACATGGCACTTGGCGCTAATTTTGCCACCATCAACCATTTATTGATTAACGCTCTGGTACTGGAGGCCTTTCAGGAAGTCCTTCCCGGTACCGCGGGTTCGCTGGTTTACTTTATCAGCCATAATATCGCCCGACTGGAACCAACTGATGTTCGATGTATTAACGGCAAACTTATTCAGTGCGGATCGGATTCCGCCTGGGTGCATCGCAAGGGGGCCACGCGCGCACTGCCGGCGGGACACCCGTCGCTGGCCGGCACGCCGTTTGAACATGTTGGCCATCCGATTCTGCTGCCGGGAGACCCGCAGTCCGGCTCCAGCGTTATGGTCGCCGCGCCGGGTGCGGAGAAAAGCTGCTATTCGGTCAATCATGGAGCGGGCCGAATGAAAGGCCGAAAGGCGGCGATTCGTGAATTTGATCAGGCGGCCATTAATCGGAGCTTTGATGAAGCGGATATCCTGACGAATTGCCGAAATTATCCCAAGGATGAGGCTCCGGGGGCCTATAAAAATTTTTCAGAAGTGATTAACAGCGTGCAACTTGCTGGTCTGGCTTCGGAAGTTGCGCGATTGCGTGCCCGGTTTGTAATTAAAGATTCAGACAAGGCGGATGATTGAAAACATCCGGCGAGTGAAAAATGAAGTACGTTGAACTTGATGGCGCACTGGGTGAAGGGGGCGGCCAGATTTTGCGCACGGCCTTGTCGCTTTCCATGGTGACCGGCAAATCATTGCATATTGTTAATATACGCGCTAAGCGGCCTAAGCCCGGACTTTTGCGCCAACACCTGACAGCCATTCACGCTTCCCAGCGCATCTGCAATGCCCAAGTCGCCGGCGATACGCCGGCAAGCACAGAGCTGGAATTCAAACCTGGGAAAATTACGCCAGGCAGCTATTCCTTTGCGGTCGGCACAGCCGGCAGTGGAACTCTAGTGTTGCAGACTATTTTGCCGCCATTGTTGCTGGCGGCGTCGGAGTCGGATATTGCGTTAGAGGGTGGCACGCACAACGCTTTTGCGCCGCCATTCGATTTTCTCGCGGAAAGTTTTTTGCCGGTGATTAACGGGATGGGGCCCTGTGTAACGGCCACGCTGGATCGTCCCGGCTTTTACCCGGCCGGCGGCGGACGCTTTAACGCCCACATTACTCCTTGTTCCGCGCTAAAGCCGTTCGATATTGTGGATCGTGGTGAGACGGTTGAGCGTAGTGCAGTGATCATGACGTCAGGTCTTCCGTTAAGTATTGCCGAGCGCGAACGCGCGGTGTTGCACAAACGCCTGGATTGGCCGATGGAATCTCTGGCCATCAGGGATGTCCGCTCCAGCATCGGCCCCGGTAACGCGGTCGTGGCAAAAGTACGGTCAGTTGGAGTCACCGCCATTTTCACCAGCTTCGGCGAAAAAGGCCGTGGAGCGGAGGCGGTGGCGGAATCGGCGTGTAACCAGGTACGGCGGTATCTTTCCGCGGGCGCTCCGATTGATGAGCACCTTGCGGATCAATTATTGATTCCATTGGCTCTTTGCGGTGCGGGGCGATTCCGCGCGCAGTCATTGACCCAGCATGCCATGACGAATATGGATGTTATCGCACGATTCCTGGAGTTGAAATTTCAGATTCAGCGGCACGCCGATCAGACGCATACGGTAGCCATTTCAACATAAGTACGCCGGCGTCGATGTGCCGCTGCGTCCGCCTGTCGTCCGCCGATAGACTGTTTTATCAATTATGATACACTTTGGCTGATTCGAGCGTACCGGCGTGAAAAGGATGTTGTAAGCATGGCGGGACATTCTCACTGGAAATCCATCAAGCACAAAAAAGCGGTGGTCGATGCACGGCGCGGCAAGGTTTGGAGCAAGCTGGCCCGGCTGATTATTATTGCCGCCAAGCGGGGCGGCAACCCGGATGACAACTTGGCCCTGCGCTACGCCATTGATAAAGCCCGCGCCGCCAATATGCCCAACGACACCATTGAAAAAGCGGTCAAACGCGGTACGGGTGAACTTGGGGCTGATAACTACGAACCGGTGCTTTACGAAGGCTATGCCACCGGGGGCGTGGCGGTTCTGGTGGATGCTCTAACGGATAATCGCAATCGCACAGCCGGGGAAATTCGGGTGATTTTTGACCGCAACGGTGGGGCGGTAGGGGCGGCAAATTCTGTGGGCTGGATGTTTACCAGTCAGGGGGTGATCGCGGTGGAACGCCAGGTGATCGAAGAAGATAAACTTATCGAATTAGCTCTGGAAGCCGGTGCCCAGGATGTGCAGGCCTCGGAAGAGGGATACACCGTTTTAACTGCCATGGTAGATTTTGAAAAAGTCCGAAAAAGTCTGGCAGGCTCTAAAATCCCCATCGCTTCCGCGGATTTGTCCATGATTCCCAGCCAGACAATAAGTATCAGCGGGGAACAATCGCACAAAGTTCAGGCTCTTATCGAAGCGTTGGAAGAAAATGATGACGTGCAAAACGTCTATGCCAATGCGCTGTTTGAAGATTAAAAACCCCGTATTATTGGAAGCAGCAATAATCATATTTTTATCGATGAAGAATCCGCGCGCATCAGCCGATAGAAATGGGTGTCCGCATCGGAATTAAGAGGAAGCGATGCGGAAGAAGTGCTGTTTTCCTCGGGTTGTCTGTGTTTGTGCAAGGGAAAGTATTATGGTAACGAAATCAACAAATTCCAATGAAACGGATCGGCCCGCTTCGGCGGTTCCGCAGGTTGTGCCGTTGTCGGACAACAGGACCGCCTCCGCGGAAAAGCTGACGGTAACTTTCGGCGAGCCAGTCGTTGCCGGCACGGGCCCAGTGGTAAAGTCCCAAGTTCCACCTACGCCAATTCCCGGCGGATCGATATCGCAGGCGCCTGCTGCCATGCCCAAATGGGTTTCATGGAGCAGTGTCATTGCCGCGCAGGCGGCGTGCGTATTGCTGCTGGCTGCAACATTCTTTATGCCTCATCAGGTCGGAGAAACCGGCTGGTGGACCGGGTTGAAGGCGGGATCGCTGGCTTCGGCTCTACCGGGAGCGCTTAAATTTACCGAGATCGCCGGCGCTATTGCGGGCCTGATTTTAATTCCTCTGTTCCGTGGTGATGCCCGTGGGCGCTTCATGCTGAACATTAGTGCGAGTTTAACAATTTTGTTAATCCTGGCGATGCTCCAGCAGAACCTTATCGGTATTAACCTCGTGCTGCTCCCGATTGCCGGCCTGCTTTCTCTGGCGGCGCTTTCGGCGATATTGCAGGCGCGGACACTGGCACCTAAGTCTGAATCGCTTGGCACGTGGCAATTTATGTTTTCAGTCGCGGCGATTGTGATGTGGGTGTTGCCGGCGCTTGAATCTGTAACCGATCCAGACTTTGCCCAGATTTTTAATTCCCTGGGCGGTTCTGTACTTCGGGACTTATTTGCGGCGGGGGCTATTTGTGCCTTGCTGGCGGGTGTGGTCGCAATATCAGAATCACAAGGGAAGTTCTCTCTTGTCATTAACCGCATCACCCGTGCGATGACCTTTATCGCATTCTCGCTGATTAGCTCCGTGGGCTTTGTCACGGCGTTGTCGATCTCTCATGTAATGGCTGGGCCAGGAATGACCAAAGGCTGGTTTGGCGTGGGCGTGATGTGGTTGTTCCTGTTGATCACCGCGTGCGTGATTCTGACGTGGGCAGGTTTGACCCATCAGTTCACCCGTAAGGCGATCAGCGGTGATAATCAGCCGGTAACCGGCTTACCTTCCGCGGCTGCAGCTCAGGTCTAAGCCTACCTGCGAAAACCAAATAAATTCCCAAAGGCTGGCCTGCCACAGGCCGGCCTTTTTCGTTGTTGGCCCTGACAGCGGTATGGTGGAGATCAAAGCCAGACTCATTGCGATTCGCTCCATGCCGATATGCCGATATAATATGAGATGATCGGGAAGGGCCCATGACAAAGCCCCTCCTGGACGAAGGGACGCACGAACGTGAAAAACGTACATTCGCATCGACAAACCATGGGGCGGCAGGGCGTGGCTGGTGCCGCCCTGCCTTTGGCAGTGAACGCTGGCAGCGTTTCGTCCAATGCGCGGGCGAGCAACATACCCGTTGGTATTGGCGATCAGACGGGCGAAAACGCTGGGGCGATGTCAGCTCAGGCTGGCCAACCGTGGCCGATCCCGCGCCGGCGATTTGAATTATCCACGCTGTTGGTTTCCGAATTTTCCTGTTTATTGCTCATTGCGCCGTTCTATCTGATATTAGGGCACGGATCACAACTTTATTCACTCCGGGAACTCAACGCTCCGGTGTTTCACACCACGGTAACGCAAAGTGTTGAGGCCATTGAATTAATCATGGGCATTTTGGCGATGCTGGCACTTCCGTTTTTATCCCGCCCGCGCCGTGCAACCTGGATGCTTATCATGGGATTTTCAATCCTGGCGATGACGTATTTTCTCGCCAACCAGCAGGGGCCGTTGATGGTGATTCTGGTGGAATACCCCGCGGTGGCCTTGTTGGCCTTGGTCTGTCTTGATGCACTTACCGGGATACGCCCCGCCGCAGTTCATAGCGAATTATTTAACACCCGCCAATTAGCCTTTGGCGCTGTGGTCACCATTTTATGGTTCCTGCCGATGGTAGAATTATTTACCTGCCGCACGGTAGACAGCATTGTCTCTGCTCAAAAATCACCATGGATTCATGGTGTCATGGCGGCGGCCGTTCTGGGCGCTGAAGCTGCGGGCATTATCGCGCTGGCAGGTTATTTTTCACGCTTTAACCGCTGGGTCAATACCGCAGGCCGACTATGCGGAACATTGGCTTTAACGGTCACCATGGGCATGGGTTTATGGTGTGCCATGCGGGATTCGGAACTCATCAGTGCTCAGCAGCAGTGGCTGCACCCCGAACTGTTGTGGATTTTCATTCTCGTTTCCGCAGCGCTATTGTTGGTATGGTCCGGCCTGACCCAAAAATTCATCCTAACCGCCGCCAACGAACGGGGCGAAGCCGAGTAATTAATGTAATGTTCACGCGACTGCCGGCAAGAGCCATTGCGAAGAGTTTCCCGCGAGGTAGTTGCTGGTGGACTTTTATTTCGGCCAAACCGATTCCATTGACTGCGGCGGAACCCTCACAAAACAGGCCTGATCAAGATCGCGTTTTCGCGGATAGAATTCCCTGATAACTGTATACTTGGCAGCGAGATATTATGGATCAACATTATTCAGATCTGGAAATTTTACCGGTGCCGGAGTCGGATATTGCCGCTTTGGTGGAATTGTTTCTGCTGGTGGAGCGGCAACATGAGCAATATTGGCCCTTGCGCTGGGCTTTGCGACCCGATATTCAGCAGCGCTACATGCGATGGATCAGCAGTAATCACACGAATCCCGAGTGGCTGTTTATTGTCGCGCGGCGAAAAACGCATCACTCGGGCGGCAACGCTTCCGCAGAAATCCTTGGCGGCTTGGCTGCGGCGATTAATCAGGAAATACCAATTTATCAATTTACCCATTACGCATTTATCCATGATTTGGCAGTACGCCCCGATGCTCGCCGCCAGGGCATTGCCAACGCCCTGATTCAATATTCCCGACAATGGGCACAGAATAAAGGCGTCAATCAATTGCGCCTGATGGCCGCTGCAAAAAACGCCTCCGCCAAAGCGCTATTTGAAAAACTCGGCTTTCAAGCCACTTATTCTGAAATGGTGTTGCCCGTTGATTCAATTTGATTCCCCTGGGATAAACATGCAAGACCCACTCTCTCCATCTAAACAACGGCCTATGGGGCAAGTAAATAAGCCAGCGGAGGTCGCACCTGCCCCCGCCGAAGTCCCCGCGAGGCGGCCTGGAATTATTTCGCGGATAGCTGAAAGTGCGTTGTTGTTACTGATTCGTGGATACCAGGTAACGCTGTCCCCCTTTTTAGGCGGACACTGCCGCTATGAACCTACGTGCAGCCTGTACGCCATTGAAGCCATTCAAGAGCATGGCCCCTGGCGCGGTGGGATCCTGGCGCTCAAGCGACTGCTGCGCTGCCATCCTTTTGTAAAAGGCGGCTACGACCCGGTGCCTCCCCGCAGGCGGCCCGACTGATTGCCGGGGCTGGTGCGGGGATCGGCTCCGTCGCGCGGCGGGCGCGGAAAAGTCAGCGGTGATCGACTTGGGCGGTCGTGTTGAACGGGGCAGTCGAGCTAACGGGACGTGCGGTTCCGTTACGTTTCACTTCCACGTGTACAGCTAACCGGAGCCGGTGCGGGAGGCACTGCCTCGGCGAACGATTACGATCCGCACGCCCCTCGCCACTTATTGCCCCAACGGGGCAAAAAGTGCCCGGAGTTCCTCATCCCCGAGTTTCAGTGGCGTTTGACCGGTGTCATCCAGCAGGCCCGCCACCAGCTCGCGCTTTCGCTGTTGCAGGGCCTGGATTTTTTCTTCCACGGTACCCTGCGTGATAAGCTTGTAGACAAACACTGTTTTATCCTGACCGATACGATGGGCCCGATCAGTGGCCTGATTCTCCACCGCCGGATTCCACCAGGGATCGTAGTGGATTACCGTATCGGCCGCAGTCAGGTTCAACCCGGTCCCACCGGCCTTGAGGCTGATTAAAAATACCGGTACTTCGCCGCGCTGAAAAGTGCGAACCGGTGTATCCCGGTCACGGGTGTCACCAGTGAGGCGCACAAATTTAATTTTTAGCGCAGCGAGTTTCTTTTCAATGAGTTCCAACATGCTGGTGAATTGGGAAAAAAGGAGAATTTTACGTCCCTCTTCAATCATGGAGGGCAGGGTTTGCTCCAGCCATTCCAGCTTGGCAGATTCCGTAACCTTTTGCGCGCTGGGCAATTTCAGGAGGCGCGGATCGCAGCACACCTGGCGCAGTTTCAACAATGCTTCCAGGATAAAAATGTGGCTACGGGCTAAGCCCATGTTGGCGATCTGATCACGAACGTGGCTTTCCATGGTGACCCGGATGCTCTCATACAAATCTCTCTGCGCGCCGGCAAGTTCAATTTCCTGAACCATTTCGTTTTTCGGCGGCAGTTCCAGCGCTACTTCGCTTTTTCTTCGCCGCAGCACCAATGGTGCAATGCGCTGGGCTAGCGCCTTGCGCCGCGAGCTGTCACCCAGTTTTTCAATCGGGTCGCGGTATAATTGCCTGAACTGCCGATTATTTCCCAGAAAGCCCGGCATGAGGAAATCAAAAATCGCCCAGAGTTCGCCCAGGTGATTTTCCATGGGCGTCCCGGTTAATGCCAGGCGGTGGCGGGTGATAAGTTTTCGCGCCGCCTGCGCATAAAGAGTGTTGGGATTTTTTACCATCTGGGCTTCATCCAGTATCACCAGATGATAAGGTTGCTTGGTTAGAAATTCTTCATCCCGGGCCAGCAACTGGTAACTGGTGACAATCAAATCATATTGATTTAACTGTTCAAAATGCTCTTTCCGCCCCGAGCCATGCAGGATCAGGACGCGCAGTTCCGGCGCGAAGCGCTGCGTTTCCTGCCGCCAGTTTCCCATCAGGCTCGTGGGTGCCACCACCAGCGCCGGTCGATCCAGCCGCCCAGCTTGCTTTTCGCACAACAGATGCGCCAGGGTCTGAACAGTTTTTCCCAAGCCCATGTCATCCGCCAGCACGCCCGAAAGATTACAGTCTCTTAAAAATTGCAGCCATGTCAGACCATGTTGTTGATACGGACGCAACGTGGCCGCCAATCCTGGCGGCGGTTCTGTGGCCGTGGTGGAGGCGGTACGGATGCGCACAATAAGATCGCGCACCTGCTGGCTGCCCGACCATTGCCAGCCGTCAACGCCGGCAAACTGCGCCGCCCGAAGGCGATCGGCTCGCAGCGGCCCGCTGCCGCTGGCATCAAACAATTCCAACAGCAGATCACGAATACGCTCCAGCCGCTCGGGTTCCAAGCGCACATACCGGCCGTCGGGAAGCTGAATTTCCAGCGGTTCTTTCAGAAACCGATCGCGTGATTGTTCCCCGCGTGCGACAAATATTTTCCGCAGCAGCGGAACCAGACTGATCCGCTGATTATCCACAACAATGCCCAGATCCACATTGAACCAGTCGTTGTCAGATTCATCAACGCTGCTGGTATCCATAAACCAGTCTTCAATTTCCGCCCGGCGCAATTTGCATGAAGCGTCATATTCAATCTTCCAGCCTTGCTTCTCCAAGATCGGCATTGCGATCGACAACCAATTCTGCCAGTTTTTCAGATTGTTAAAATCCAGCGTCCATACATACTCAGTTGGATAGCGATTGGGGACCATCAAGTCGCGTTCATCGGTCAGGACAAGTTGCGAGGCCTTTAATTGTCCGGCGCGCCGTTCCTCCCGCGCCATATCGCGACGAATTAAATAGCGCTTTCCATCGATAAATTTATCTATTATGGCGTCCGGATGGCTGGATTCTATGCGCACCGGGCCGTAAATAAGTTGAACCGTACCCCAATGCACAAAGTCATCAACGTCCGCAATATCCGCAGTGGTAAAACTCGCTGCGCCGCGCCACAATCCGCTATGCAGTGTCAGCACGGGCTGGGAGAGCGTATCAAGCGTGGTAGCCTCGGGAATTGGCGGTGGCGGAGGTAAATGTACTGCAGTCGAAAAATCGGCCATCGCCTTATGGAATCGCGCTGCAATCGATGGAGCGGATAGCCACTTTTGTGCCACCTTCACAGGAACTTCCATTTTTATCGGCCCGATGATGTTGGCGGCTATATCCAGATACAGCATGGGAAAACCGATAAAGACTTCCGCTGGCGGCGTAACGGTGATGTTGGTGCGCTGCTGGAGGTCACTTTCCGTAATCCAGCCGGCCTTCCCCGGTCGGGCGTTGCCCCACGTCAGGGGTTGAGCGTGAAAGTCTTTATAATAGCAGCGGCCGGTGGCAACCATTTTTTCCAGCATCTGCGTTGAAAATTCATCATGAATACATGCCGCGAGAATGGGGTTGTCCTGATTGAGTCCCCGTAACATGCGAAATATGTACACATCTTCATCAGCCACATCGCGGCCGAATTTTTTCGTAAAAGAAGGCGCGTACGGGCGCGGTGATGTGAGCGTGCCTCTTTTCGTCACCATCACTTTTAAGATGGAAAACTCCAGCACGTGGTGTTTCTCGGGGCGCGGCTGGAGCAGATAAATGATGCGTGTGCCGGCCGGCCGCTGCTTTCTCAGATCTTCCCCAGACTGATCCGATTGCTGAATGCTGCGCAGTTGCGTTTGCCATAGTTGAACTTCCCATGGCACTGATTCCTCCCCGTCGCCTTCGCCTTCGCCTTCACCGTCAAGATCGGCATCGCGGAGATCGGGTGCGGGCGGCAAGGGCTGGGGTGCCGACGGATTGGGCCGGGCTTCTGGATGGCGCTTGAAATAAGCTTCCTGCTCGGCAACATCCTTAAGAAAAAGTGTAATGGTTTCCGCGCCGCCAATGGCAAGCAGCACTGCCGGCACGTGGTGGCACTTGTTTTGCGAGCCGCATTCACAAAATGACAGTAGCTGTATCTGCCCGCTGGGCAGCGTTTGTACCAGAATCTTGACCGTCAGTAACTTGTTGTCATCTTCTTTAACGGCACCGGAAATCATGGAATAAATTGGATCAAACTCAATACGGCTGACCCGTTTGGCGGAAAAGTACTGCTTGGCCTTGGCAATGGCATCCGGCCCGTAGTTCGTGGTGAATTCTCCCAGGTTCGTGGTCATGCGTTTATTGAATCCTTCCGGGTTTTCCAAGTTTTCCAAGCTACGCAGTTTACGCTTTTCGTGCTGCTATCGCAATAATCGCACTTGACATAATCGGACCTGACAACTTGCACATGACCACCCCTGGTTGCAGTGCCGGAATTTTTGGAAATCCGCTATGCTGTAGCTTGGCAGTTGGACAATACATAGCTGAATTGGAGTGGCATGATGAAACGAACTGCGGATTCAAAGGAACACGATGGCCCGCTCTCACAGGAGCAACTGGCGCAAATCGGCGAGGCTCGTATGCATGCGTCCCAACTTTTGCGGGCCGCGCAAGTGGCCCATCGCGAATACATCGGGCTGATCCTGATGGGGGTGGTGACCGCGATGTTCTCCTGTTGGGGGGGGATAAGTGTTTCTTCGTTGATCATGGGCGTGTGGATGATTGTGGGCGGGGTTATTGAACATCTCGGTGAACAGCGAATCCGCCGGATGGACCCGGCTGTTTTCCAAACCCTTAGCCGCAATCAGATGTTATTGGGGGCCATGTTCGTGGTCATCAGTGCGTGGTGGTGTCTGACCCTCGCGTTGGGCACCGATAAGGATTTAGCCTCTACCGGCACCGCGCTTAATAACCTTGGTATTGCAGCCCAGCAGATGATGCCCATGATAAAATTAATGCTCTACGGCGCCTATGCTTCCGTAGGCATATTTGGTATTGGCTGGCAGGGCTATCTGGCATGGTATTACAGCCGGCGGCAAAAGCAGATGATTGAGTACATCCAAGAGACCCCAAAATGGATTCTCGACATGCAGCAGTCCGGGATTTTGGGGTAGCTTCTTACTCCCGGGCACCCAGAGCCACAGTTGGCTATAGGGGCTACAGAAGCCACAGATGTTATAACGGAGCGCGTTTATGCCGAAGGTGAAGTCCAATCGCGTGGCGGTTTATGTATTTCGACATTTTTCCGGTGGAACGCAGTTTCTGCAATTGCACCGCGCGGCGGAGTCCGGCGATTACGCCGGCACGTGGCAAACGGTCTATGGCGGGATAAAGTCTGGTGAAACCGCTATCCACGCGGCCCTGCGGGAACTTAAAGAGGAAACGCAACTTGTGCCGACGAATTTTTTTCAGGTGGAATATCTGGAAAGCTTTTATCATCGCGCCCGCGATCGCGTGACGATTTTGCCGGTGTTTGCGGCGCAGGTCGCGCCCCATGCGAAAGTAATCATCGACGCCGAGCATGATGATTACCGCTGGGTTGATTTGCCCGATATTGCGGCGCATTTTGTGTGGCGGGTTCAGCGGCAGGCCATTGCCATTATTGAACAAGACATTCTCGGCACATCACCGGCGAAAAAATTATTGACGATCAAAATGGATTCCCGAAAATCAAAGCATCAAACACCTAAATAGATGGGCCGGCGTGCCCCCATCCAAGCCCTTACGGATGTCATTGCTCCGGCACATCGGTTTTCATGATCTCACCCAGCAATACGGTCGCAAAGCAGCCAGGCGGTGAAACAAATTTTAGTTCCAGGAATGGCCCGACGTCATCGGTGCCGGTGCTTAGCTGCACCTCTGTGGGAAAAAATCGCATGGGCCGGCGGGAGCCTTTGGTCTTGTAGGCCCGCGGCCCCTGAAAGGCTTCCAGCGTCAGGTCATTGGACGCCAGTACTTTATTTTCCATTTCCAACGCAACGCCCTCCGGTTGCGTCATGCGATAGCCGAACATGGGGCCTGAGGGTGAAATTTCATGCTGGTCGCAACGGGCCTGCTCAATTTGCACTTTATCCTCAGCCATTTCCACGCGGAATACCGCCCCAATATCATGCTTCCACGCCAAATCCCCAGGTAGGATTTTATTTAACTCGCCCATGCGCATGCGCAGCAATTCATTAAATAAGTGCGCCTGCAATGCTGAAATCAGCAGTCGCTTCAGGCGAATATCCACCACCCGCATGGCTTTATCCCACTGCCCGGGAGTTCTCGCCAGAATGCTTAGCGCGCGGCGTTCATCGCGCAAATGGCCGGGCCAATGGGCGTTGGCTAATTCCAGATTGTTGTTGGCAAAATGCCGCCGGGCCTGGAGCACGGAACCGTGATCCACGCTTTCATCGGGTTCTCCCAGCCAGCGGGTGAGAAACTCCTTGCTTTGATCGCGGAGCAGAAAAAGCCCCAGCAGATGGTTGTCTCGCCTCATGCCGAATCGCTGCATGCCAAAAAAGTTCGGCACGCCGGTTCGCGATAATCTTGCCAGCACCGCCGCCGCGCGCGTTTGCGCCTCGGATGGCGATCCACCCGGCAGGCTCCATTCAGCGCGGCGAATTTTGACCGTAAACCGATTGCCCGCCAGATGGCCGATTTTAAGTTTGTTCGTATGGCGTTTGACCGCAAGAATTTTGATGTTGGGCAGTTTCAATGCCGCAATCCGTTCATGCCCTTCATGTTCAATGCTGAATGTTTGCCGGGCGACCGCCTGGGCATCTTTCAAACCGGCATAACCCACTTCCATGGACCGCCGCCCCAAAGCCTTGGCAAACACGTTAACCGCCGCCAGAGTGGGAATGCCGCGCTTTTCAATGTGTGCATAACAGTGAATGCCGTTACCGGAAGGCTCATAGAGCGGAATTTCTTCCACGATAAAATCTTCAGGCCGAACTTTAATTTGTCCGCCGATCCCGGGTAAATCACTTGTCAGATAAGGGGTTTCCATGGTGTTAATCCTTCAATTTGCAACTTCGTTTTCCAGGAGCCTGCATGTGCCGCCGGGCAACCCTGGCAAAAACACCGCCCATCTCCGCCCCGGATTGCCCGCGAGATTGCTGTGACGGTTCTTCACAGGGGAAGACAGTTTAACGGATTTGCCCGGTTTTGTGTTGAATATCCCCCGGCGACAGGGGCGCAGAAAACAACAACTGTTGTTTCTGCCATGTTGGAAGTATATAATCTATCAGGAATGGCTTGGTCGAGGATGCATGGCTCAAAGGAGCTGGTAGACTTGACCGATATATGGTATTGGGATACCATAACAAACCGTTTTGTTAATTGGTCCGCGTTCGTGCTATTTATGGTACGGCGTGTGTATAATTTGCGGGGCTGGGTGCCTAAGGCACCCAGCCCCCTTTTTTTTGTGGAAAACGGCAATGCGAATCGCTCTGGTCTTTGATGGGAAAAACTTTTCTTCAGGTTGGCGTGATAAGACTGGCTCACAGCCCATTGACTTACACAAACTTACCCAGTGGATCGTGACTAAGGTTGGTGGGCGAGAAGCGCGGTTGGTTGGTGCCCACTATTACACAGGCATCGAAACAGGACCGGCGGCAGAAACCGAGACTCAGAAGAGCTTGGCGACGTTTCTCGCCAGGGTGGAATTGCTGCCGGGGTTCTTCGTGCGCCGGTTCGAGCGTAAGGTTAAGCGCACACGTTGCCGCCACTGCAATGAGGAGAATGTTTTCACTCAGGAGAAGGAGGTGGATACATCTATGGTGGCCGACATGTTGCGGCTGGCTGCTGTAGATGCGTTTGACGCTCTGGTCTTGATCTCTGGTGACGCGGATTTGACTCCAGCGGTGGAGGGCTTGGAAAGTCTTGGGAAACAGGTATATGTCGCGAGTTGGGGTGGGCATGGGCTTTCAAAAAGGATACGTAAAGCCGCTTTCGATCATATTAATCTCATGGAGGGAATGGGAAGTGCCACACCCCAGACTACAGAGACGCCCCCTGCACAGAGTGTTCCTGCAGTTCTCCAGAAGCCTGAGAAGAAGCTGGAGAATCCGGTTCCTGCCAGATCATCCGAAACAGGCGAGGCTGTCCTCCTTAACGAACTCAAACAGGCTCAGATACACTTTGCAGACGCATACGTGGGTTTGCATTATTTTGTTAAACATTGGAAATCAACGGTGTTAACCGCTGATGTCCTAATTCGGTTCCGCTTATTGGAAGCGCTGATTAAAAAGGGTGAAGTGGAAAAATATACCACCGATGGCCGGATTCAGGCTATACGAACGAAAGCGTGACCTTGGCGACAGTGGATGAAAGGTGCATAGAGCGTGTACAGTGAGCGGCATGGCTATTCGCTTTAAATCCAGTTCAGCGCCAAAATCACGTGACGCCCTGCTCTGGATTATCGTGGGCATACTGGTGGTATGGGGCGTTTGGCAAGCCATCAATGTGCGCAGGCAGGTTCTGAAAGCGCTCCACCCACGCCACGCCGTAACCGCTCCCGCCATGACGCCCCCAACCACCGATGAAAATTTTACGCCGCCAGCGTCGGCAGATATCTCGAATACCGGGCAGATGGACCAAACCCTCACGCCTGATCTCGGCCCCGCTGCTGCGCCGGAAGTTCTTCATGTTCTTTCCCCAGGGCTATTGGTTCGCACGCGCCAGGAAGTCAGTCAAGCGCGAATGGACCTGCGGCATGATCGACTGCTCAAAGCGCGGCGCATTCTGGAGACAGCCTTGCGGCATATTTCCGGCTTTGGCGAAAAGCAGGCCACCGCCATCCGATCCATGCTCATGGAGATTAATCGACATAGTATTTTAGGTTCCGCGATTGTCCCCGGCGATACCTTGGTGAAACTTATCACGGTGCAACGCGGAAATTCTCTGGATTATCTCGCGGGGTTATATCGCATTACTCCGGAAATGATCTTGCAGTTGAATCCGCGCTTGCAGGCCAGATCCATGGTCGCGGGCACCGGGGTAAAAGTCATTCTTGGCCCCATGGATGCCCATCTGATTCTCCATGCCTCGCGCATTGACGTGATGATTCGCCGCCATTTTATTGCTGATTATCCATTTCACCTGGTCGCGCCCATTGAGCCGGCTGCCGGACGTTACCGTGTGGTCAATTATCTGCCGGGCCCCCTGGGGCTGGATGAATGGATATTGCAATCAGAAACAGGGCGATCCCGTCTAATTCTGGCAGGCGGAGACATTCCTGATGCGGATATCACACTTTCACCCGGAGCCATTAGTTCTCTGCATCGGATGATAAATCCGGATTTTTCTCGCTTTGAAGTCGAACCGTGATAAAATAGTCAAAGTTGCCCGAGGTGCGTAACCGTATGGCGGGAATATTTATGAAAATGGATTGATCCTTTATGGCCATTGTTGTTGAGTGCTATCATTGCCACAGCCGCCTGGATCTCGATGACGGATTCCGCGGCGGCGTGTGTCGTTGCAGCAAATGCGGGTCCTTGTTGAGAGTGCCCGCTTCCGCCGGCACGGCAGATTCAGCACGAACGCGCCCCGCAGACCCCGGCACGCGGCCCTCGGGCAGCCGCCCGCGCGACCCTAATGAAGACCCCGGTTTATCCGCCAGTGGCTTTCGTGATCAGTCGCCACAAAGACCAGCGGGTCCGCCCTCTGCCAGCAGCGGAGCCTTTACCCGATCCCCCATGCCTTCAGATAAACCGCAGGGTAAAAAGGCCGGACGCCCAACCCCCCGCCCCGGCGTTCCGGAGTCATTATCCGGCGTCCCGCAATCACCGATTATCACACGCAAAGTGCCCCCGATTCGCCCAGTTACCAAAAAAAAGTCTACCGAACCGATTCTCCCCGCGAAAAATAATAACATAGTACGATGGACCTTAGTGGCTTTTTTTCTGCTATTTTTTATCGCCGTGATTATCGTGCTTGCTGTTGTGCTAAGCCGCTCCCGCACGCCCGCCCAGGGGACGGAAGCATCGCATAATAGTGCCGGGGCCGGAGCTTCCGCCCATGAGGCATTTCTAGGGATCCCCTTGACTGGAAAACAGATCATCTTCAGCCTCGACGGTTCATCCGCCAATCTTAACGGCTTTAATCTTTTGGCCGCCGCGTTGAAACAGACTCTTGCCAACCTGGGTGCTGATCACGAGATAAAATTCGCCCTCTGGACGCCCCAGGGCCTCAAGCTTCTGCCCCGGCAGGGCTGGATAACTCCGCCGCAGGCTGCCGCTGCGGAACATACGCTCCTGAATTATTCCCCCTACGGCAGCACCAGCGCCGCCAAAGCCATGCAAGAAACGCTCAAACTCGGCGGCGATCAGATTATTTTTGTAACCGCCAAGGTCTTTTTATCCGATTCCCATCTGCCTGATCAGATCGCCAAATTACGCGCGCCCGGGCAGCACATCGACGTCATTTCCGTCAACGGGGAACGCCAAGAATTGCAGCAACTCGCCAAGCAATCCGCCGGCCAATTCCGTTTTGTCACCATCAGCGATCTGCAAAATGCCATGGCGCAGTAAAGCGGCTAATGGGGGCTTGCCACCGTTATCGTATATGCATCCTGGGCAACAACCCCGCCCGCATCATGGGCGGATGCAGCAAAATGAACATCGCCCGGCGGCAGTTGCATTTCCGGCCAGATAAATACATGATCGTCCGGGGTTTGTACCCCCTGTGATCGTCCGTTGATAAACAACTCTACTCGCAGGCAATTGGAATAGGCCTTGATGGGGAAATTCCCCGCAGGGCGTGGGGAGTAGCGGCGATCACAGATATGGACAAACGGCGGCCTGGTCCACTGAGCCTTATAAAAAAAATAGGCATCTTTCTTGATTTTTCGGTCGTAGGTAACCAGGCCTTTGTCATTGCGGCCGGGATCGGCTCCTTCATTTCTTCCGGCGGAGGAAAAATTAAACATCACCCATAGCGTCGTGTTCCAAAGCCATGGACGTTGCTTGATGGCCTTATACGCTGCCTCATGCACGATGCACTGCCACTCTTCCGGATGCCACTGTCCGCCGGGCTTCGGCTGTGTGACCGGATATTCGTGCTGATGGATATTGGCACCTGCGCCATATTCGCTTAACCCAATGGCCCGTCCGGGCATGCGTTCATGTACATGGCGGCGGATGCGGTCCAAGGTTGCAGGCCAGTCGGCCGGCGTTCCGCCGTACCAGCCTTCATAGCGATTAAAGGAAATAATATCGGTGATGTAGTTAATGGGGCTGAAGGCGTGTTGGTCGGTCGCGGCGACAGTCAACCGTGACGGATCAAGATCATGAGCCAATTGATTCAGATCAAACAGAATATCCCAGGGTAGTTTGAATTCTGTTGCGGGCAATTTTGTAAAACGATACTGAGATTTGAGCACCGGCGTCGACGGAAAAGTCAGTTCCGTCTGCGAGTTTGGCGCTGCCACAAAGCTTAGTTCGTTATACAAGCTCCATACGAACACGCATGGGTGGTTGTAGTTCTGTTTTACCAATTCAATAAACTGCTGACGGGCGTTTTGGTCAAACGCTTGCTCCTCTTCAATGTGATTAACCAGACCGTCTTCCGTCCAGACTACCACGCCGCTACGGTCAAACGCGTTGTACATCGCCTGATCATGCTGATAATGCGCAAGTCGCACCGATGTGGCGCCGATATCGTCAATGATTTCGCAATCCTGAAGGTAATCCGCTTTGGTTACTGCCCGGCCGATTTTAGGCCGATCATCATGCGTGCAGACCCCGCGCAAAGGGTAAGCCTCGCCATTAAGGAAAAATCCCTGGTCCGGATCAATATGAAAAAAGCGAAGCCCCAGGGGCTGCGCAAGCATGTCCACCACACGGCCGCCCTGCCGCACCAGAATCAGCATGGTGTACAAATACGGATCTTTGCGGCCATGCCACAAGTGCGGATCGTTCATTTTCATCATACTGACCGTTTCCGCCTGCTGATGCGCTGCAAGGGTCCCGGTGTGGTGGGTGCCAGCGACAATCTGCCTGTTATGATCCAGCGCATACCAGTCCACTGTGACTTTCTTACTGTGATTCGTGGCATTGCGGATAATGGCAGTAAGTTTCAGGCGCGCGTTTTGCCGTGAAACATTCTCTGACAGAATGTAGGCCCCCGAAGCGCCAAAATCCAGCGGTGAAACAGACACTGGATTGAGTATCAACAGATATGCGGTGCGATACAGACCGCCGAAAATATTAAAATCTCCAGCCATGGGCGGTATATTTTTGTTCCATTTATTACTTACGCGCACCGCCAGGATATTGGTCCCCGTGGGATACAAGATTCCCGTGACATCCAAACAGAAGCCGGCGAAGTTACCGCGATGGGTGCCGACATGCTTGCCGTTGAGAAAGACTTCGGCAATCGTCGCGGCCCCTTCAAAATACAGAAAATAATTTTTCTCCGCGGCCCCCTCGATTGGTGGCACCGTCAAGGTCCGCCTGTACCACGTCGGGCCACGATAATAGTTCCCATGTTTTTCGCCGTCGATGCCGTTGTAGGTATGCGGCAACGATACATGGCTCCAAGCGATATCGTTAAATTGTATTTCCTGGGCACCTGGAATATCCCGACGGATAAACTTCCAGTTATCATTTATGGGGATCTCTCGCCGGACTTCAGATTGCAGCACCAACTTCCCTTGCGCGGGCCGATCAGCCGCGCCAAGGATATCGGCAGCAACCGCTGCTCCCGCCAACAGAATTACCTCACGCCGGGAACGCCCAACCTCAGGCTCCGCCATAAGAAAAACCTCCGAAAGTGTTTCGGGCACGCATCAGAATAGTACACCGTCCCGCAAATTTGGCAAAATCGCGCATAAGAGCCGCATGCCCGGGTTTCCATTACTCCAGCGGAAATAATTGATAGCCCGTGCTGCGCCCGCCCGTCTGGTCGCGAAGCAGTATGCGCCGTTGCGAGCTTAAACCGATTCGCCAGGCGAGGCGACCCGATTACTTCATCAGAAATTGGCGGCGGTAACGGGCGGGCGAAATATTGTTCAAACGATGAAAAAAGCGATTGAAATAGTATTCGTCAGAGAACCCCAGTTTGTTTGAAATCTGTTTGATGGGCACGTCCGATCCCAGCAGCAATTGGCAGGCCTCCTGATTCAGCCGCTGATTAAGATAGTCTTTGGGATTCGTCCCGAAATGCTCCCGGAACAGGCGACTGAAGGCATTTTCAGTCATACACTGGGCATTGGCCAGTTCCGCCACGCGTAAGCCCGCATGCGGCGTGCCCGCTAGAAGGGCAAACATTCTGGAAAACCGCAGATGAAGCGAGTTGGCGCGGCGAATCACGTGCTCCAGTTGTTCGAAATGCTCCGCAAACATGCGCTGCACCATGATATGAATCCGCCACAGTTCCGAGATTTCCAGCGGGGTGTGATGCCATATATCCGTGAATTTGTCCGCGTTCCAGTTGCCCAGGGCCAACGGTGTCGGCCAATCCCAGAAAATATCCGACAGTGAATGCCACGCGCAGCGGAATGTCAGAAAAAAATGGGCGTAGTGGCCGGGCGTAAAGGCCTGTACCGGCACATTGGGGGGAAGATAACACGCCTGGCCGCGTTTAAGCGATAATGAGCCGCCGGCCCACTGGATATGTGCCTCGCCCTTGCATGCAAAATGAATATAATGGGATCCGTCACAGCGCGGTTTATCCGTCGTATTCCAGTCCGCGCCAACTTCCGCATAACGCATGTGCAGGAGATGAAATCTCAACCCTTCCAGCATATCCAATGCCACATGCTGCTCCGCATGCGTAAAGGTGATGACTGCGGATTTTTCATAATTCGGTCGGTTTGACATACCAGGTCTCCACAGAAATAATGCGTACCACGGGAGTCGTTAAATCGTCCATCGAAGGCACTGGGATTTTTAATTGTACCTGCATCTCGGTTGTTAATGAATTGTGTCCGTCCTACGAACCACATCTACCGGGGAGTTTTCTGATAGGGGATAATCTGCGGGCATGAGGAACCGATTATCAGGCCTGGCGAATCAACAATTTCCAAGTTCAGAATCCAACCTTCCGTCGGTGCCGCTTGCCCAAGTTTGGAGTAATGTCCAATTCACGAACAAGAAAGGAGGCCAGGTTCCGGGCATCCTGATTCAGATAGGCGTATCGGGCGTGCTCAATTTTTTCCCGCATCAATTGCGCTAGCGGTCTAATCAACCACCCAGGATACAGCGCCTCGGCACTACCAGAGACCAGTACCGCCGGGGTGTGTCTGCTCGCATAAGATACGCCAGTTTTCTTCGGGACGCCTGTGCTCAACCACCAGCCTCCGACCGCCGCCAGCAGAACCGCTGCGACTGCCAGTATTCGCAACGCCGCCAAGTGCGGTCCGAATGAGAATATTCCATCTGAGCGATACCCAACACGCCTCTGGCGGATGCCTGCCATAATTTTTGTGTGGAGGACTTCGGAAAATTCGGGTGCTCCGTCGGCGGCCTCGCGAAGGCGTCGGGTGAGTTGATCGTGCGACCGATTAGTTTTTCGGAATTGCATGGTGACTCCTATTGTTATAACGCCGGTGGTCGCTCACGCACCCTCCGGGCCAGTGATTCATCGCTCAAATCCGCCAGGGTCTGCAATCGCCCACGGCACCGGTGAAGCATAACTGCGACGGATATTGTTGTCCCCCCGGTGATCACCGCAATCTCCGTGAGAGACAGGCCTTCGGCATAACATAACCACACCACCGTGAACTGCTTGTCCGATAATGCCGTCCGGACTTGCGCCCATAGCTGCTCACTGGCCTCCTTGCGTGAAAGCATCGTATCCGGTGGTGGAACCCGGCCCGGAAGGTCCTGCGGCATAGCTGCTGTTTTTCGGCCTTTACGGCCGTGACTGATAGATTCCCGGTGTGCCAGCGTGAATATCCAGGTCTTGAATTTCCATCGTTGACTGTAACGGTGCAGGTGGCGATACGCCTTGAAGAACACTTCCTGGATTACATCCTCGGCATCGTGCGGGTTGGCGCAAAACCGGCGCGTCAGAAATCCCATCAGCGGCACCTGATACCGTCGGACGAGTTCCTCAAAACAGGCCATTGACCCGCGCTGGGCCATTCCCGCGATATCCTCGTCTGTAAATTGTGACAGGTCATCCATCAAAATCTGTCTTCCATTTGGCAATAGGCTCTCTCGATTTGTCGCCCCCTCCCCAAGCTTAGCATCGCCCCGATTTATCGAGCAGGCCTTAATGCGGTGACGAAACTACCGTCAGTGCGGGCAGCAGTCTGGTAATCAGTGAATTTGGAATCGTCCAGTCGGCATGCACGACTCGTCTTTTCACGCTCAACACAATATTGGAAACCGCGGCGGCACGCGCCATGGCCGTATGCTGGCTGGCATTCATTCCCGCCAGTTCGATCTGGCTTTTGATCCCGTTGATTACCGACCCAATCTGTGAAGCTGCGAAACTGCTCGCCACCATGGCCTGCGACCGAATCACCAGATTACTCTTGTTTTCGGAGGCACGCATCCAACAGCGGTCAATCTGCCTGAATACCGCCGACTTGACGATGTTTTGCTGATTTATACCCGCCGCTGCCATGTACAACATCTCATCCCGGGTGCTCCCGGCGAGTAGTTTGGAGTGTTCTGTCAGTGCGGGTGCTTTGCCATCAAGCGTATCGATCTCATTTTCGACGCTCCGGAGCCGACTTCCGATCAGGGCCAGCGATCTCCCGTGGCACGCAAGATAAATGGTCCGATGCGGATTTTTATTCCAGGAAAGGATAGTATATTTTCCGTAATGATGTTCGGTGTAGTCCGGAAAGAGCCTGCCCGCGACCATCAGTGCGGCGGGCTTAAAGGACGCATGCACCAGTGCAACGACGGATATCCGCGATTTGTACGAGCCATAAATCGTCATATCATGAATTTTATTGATGGATCGGATGCCCAGCACCCCCCGCGCCGTTCTTCGAACAACGCCTATCCAGGCGGCGATTTTAGGCTGCCGCTCAATGGTGTTGCAGAACCGCATCCACGCGGGGGGTATGCGCATGGCGTCAAAGTTCGCGTACACAACGAATTGGGCGCGGGCCGGTATTTCCTTTGGATTCAGCGGCGAGGCGGAGAGTCTGGCTGTCAATTCCAAACCGAAAAGGGCGACTGCGGTCAACGCGATAAACCATTTCATCATAATGCTATCCTTGTAAAAGCAAGCCTTGTTTCAATCCTTTATACCCGCGATCCGGCAGAATCATTACATACAATGTAAGGATGGGGCTGGATAATGCGTATAAGTGGTTGGATTGCTGAACGTTTCCGTCGTGATACGGCCCGTTGAGCGTGTAACTCCGGACTGCAATCCCATGCAAATTAAAAAGGAGCGTAATAATGTCTGTTCATCGTCGTGGTTTTACAATTATTGAACTCTTGGTGGTCATCAGCATTATTGCACTGCTGATCGGATTGCTGTTGCCAGCGCTGGCCGGGGCATGGCGGGTGGCGGAAAAAGATGCGTGCGCCGCCAATCTTCACAGTCTTGGCCAGGAATTTCAGATTTACCTGCAAAGCAAAAACCACAGTATTTTCCCGGCGTCTCCGCTAATGCCAACCGTCAATGACCCAGGCCCCATCACCACCGGGCTAGGCACGCTGGTTTATGGTCCCCCGCCAATTCAATGCGTCATTGGTGATGTTCAACCGCCCGGAACTATTCCTACCCCTAATTGGGTTCCATCCATTAACGAGCACGGGAATCCAGCCGTTTGGCGATGCCCGGCGGACACAAATCCGTTTACTGCGGCCGGCCCCCCCTCCAGAACCTACCCGTCGTATTTCTCCGCAGAGGGAACCAGCTACCAATACAATATGCTCCTTGCGGGTGATAAACTGGAGAATTTGCGGATCAGACTGCCTAATTCGCTTGATTTGAGCCAGACGCTGCTGACCGTCAACACACCGGTGTTGGCAGATATGTCCACCTTTCATGGCCCGTCGGGACAACCCGGTTCGGTGAATGTTCTATACGGTGATTGGCACGTCGGAAATGCCTCATCGAGTTCCGGTGCGTCGCTGTTGTGGCCAGCTAATTGATGTTATGCAAAAGCGCCCAGTGAGAGTCTCGCGCGACAACTTGTGGAGAATGTGTTATGAATGCTACCAATGATGGCAGTCGCACGGCGCGGCTAAAGAAATTTGCAAGAAAATACCGCATGGTCATTTTGTTGCTCGTACTCATATTGGCGGTGGTATTGGTGTACGGTCGGTTCCTGGGCGCGCAGCACAAGGTTGGCATGGACCGAGGCACCATGCCGGCAGTTATCAAGGTAATGGCCCGGAATGGCCGTAAGCCTTTAGTATTCCCTTTGGCAGTGATGCTTAATAACAAAATACCCCGGCATCAGCGCCGAATTGCGGTCGAGGCGTTCCTTTTGGACTATACCAAGGCATCGCCATCCCGGCGGCTGGCGATGGTTCAGCATGTGCAAGGACTGCTGGCTATGATGAAAGTTAAAATCAGGCTTGGCACTATCTCCAAGATAATATCAGACTTCATGCTTCACGGTGATCCGCAAATGAGTGCCGCCACGTTACAGTTTATTATGGCCGTGCGGAATAACAAATAACGTGTGTTCGGGATAAGGGACATCGTAAGTTGTATTCTTCCAATATCACAGCTTCTCATACAGTTTCCCCAGGATCGGCACACTGTGCTTCTGGGGCAGTGCCAGACTCGCCAAGAATCTCATTACACCGGAGTTTATCTTTCCCTTTGGATCGCCGTATCCCGGTTGCCTGAACCCGCGTGCGCCCATATTGTAGTCATCCACCGTTTCCCAACATGGATATGGAGCGTGGGCCGCCTCATTGCCGATCCACCTTGTCAGGCCGCCTGGGGGCCGCCTGGAGGTTCTTGAAAACAGGCCATGCCTGGCGTTTGCAGGCCCTAATGCGCAGTCGGTGCAGGTTCAGGGTGAACGCCTCCCGGCCCCGCAGTCAAGTCATAAAGATTGCCATGGTAGCGAACATTCAACAACCGCCCACTGAATGGGCGCGGTGCCCGAGAATCAGGCACAAGCGTTTTCCCGTTCACCGTTGGGTTAAATCCAAAAAAGGTTCGAATGACAACATTGGCAAAAGCCGAGCCACAAATACACTCTTTCATACAACCCGCCCGGAGTGCAATGTGCACTGGCGCATAATAGGCTGCAGGATTTGGTCCATAAAAATCGTGGGCCTGTGCAAAGGGGCCTTCAGTGGTAACCGCCGATGTGCGGCAATAAAAATCATAGGCCTTCTTCCTGGCGCCCAGTCGCCATAGCGCACCGACCGTCAGTGGAATCCAGCCATCGTAGGATCCTAGCGCGCTGTGATCGGGTCGCGTGGTGAATGGGGCCTCCGGATCTTTCAAACTCATAGCCCGCATCCAGTCGGGCGTAAAAAGCTCACTTTTTACGAAATGGATCATTGCTGATTTTTGCCCGGGAGATAACTCCCCAGCCAACGCGTCACCCACGTAAATAAAATCAACGCAGTGTCGTACCGGCTCAAGTGTACCGTTCATCCATGCTGCGTTCCATGTGCCGCTGTGGGGGTTGTATAGATGCATAACCGCACGCTGGAGTTTATCAGCCTGACGCCGAAGTTTAATCGCACGCGTCGAATTGCCGAGAATCGCCTCCCACTGGGCATCCCGGCGCATCATCCAGACATCTTGGGCGTTGACGGAGGCAACGCACCCGATGTAATCGGGTGCACATTCCAAAAGATTGCGGTTGGAGCCGCAATCAGCCAGGCCAAACGGGCCTTTCGGAAGGGTCTCCCAATTAGTGGCCAAGGCGTACATGTTCTGCGCCACGGTTCTTCCGTTCTCCAGCCGCTCGTTTAAAAACGCCCGGTCGCCCGTCACACGCAGGTATTCGTCCGCAGCGCGGAAAATACTGTCCGGGTCAAAGGCATAACCACTTATCGAAGCATACTTGGTGGCGTCCCAGCCATGCACGGAATTCAGCGAAAAGATTTGGCCCCCTCGCGGATTTTGCACCAACCACCGGCGGAGCGTCACCTTCATGCCAGCGGGCTCAAGTAATGCCCAGACGGCAGCGCCCATGGAGGCATCCCAATAGTATTGCTGACCGGGCGAACGCTCTCCACTGGTAATAAACGACCGCGGAAATAGCGGGAACTGCGTGCGCAAGAGTTCTAACATGGTCAGAATGCCCATGTAATAGTTACGCTTCATCTCGGCGCTGGGTGATACCAACACCGGCAGGCTGCCGGAAAAGTAATCGTTTCCCGGAGTAAAGGCATCGGTCCACCGTTGCTGCCACACCTGCTTGAAGTTCCGGAACTGCGCCGCAAAATGCGAACTCCAACTCGCGACGTGCCGCCGGACACGCGATATCTCACTTACTTTCCCATCGCCAGCAACAAATGAGATGATGTGTCGGCCATGCGGGGGAATTTGAACCCTCCACGACCATGTCACAACGCCTGCCTGGTTGGTCGTAGTGTCCGGTTTCAGCACCACCGCAACAATCGTCGCGTGGCCTGGTCGCTGCCGCGTGTTTAAAATTGAAACACCGTTCGACCTTAGCACGCCTGTTACCTGCAATGCGAGTGTTGCCTCAATTGCCTTGTTTGAGGGGTTGCTCACTTCAATGCGTTCCAGCACACCGCGTGATTGGTTGACCAACCGCGTATCGGTTTGAACTGCAAGGCCGTCGCAATTCTGGTTTCGCCGCAGAACCCGATACGGGTACCACCGACATTCATCAGCAGAGTATTGCTTGCCGTTGACGGTCAGCCGCACAGGGGGATCGCCCATTCGATTTCGGCTCAGCCACCAGTTATTGCTTCTATCCTGATCGTCGGGATAAAAAGCGTAAGAGGTCAGGTCCCGCCTAATCGAAAGCATGTCATGGAAATTATTCACATCCGGCGGATTGGCAATATTTTTCATGTCCAGCCAGCCGCCCGCCATTTCGCTTAGCGTCGGTATTTGCGCAGCGCTGGCCAGGGATCGCCCGTTGATTTTGCCAACCGTACTCTGATTGCCGCTGGCCTGCGCGCCAAAGCTGCAAGCCCCGCCCGCCAATGCCACAATCAACACCGTGATGGCAACCGCCTGATGGCGATTCTTCCAATTTTTTTTCCGACGCTGGCGCATGATTCTGTCTCCTGAAAATATTAGTCGTGACAATCTCAGATATATACAAATCTCTTCCACAAACCTGCATGTGGAGCCAAAAAGATGAGATAGAAACAGTGTCCGTTCAGCTCATCTACCTTGTAGCATATCGAAATAATAAAACAGTAAGCACTAGTATGGTTTAACCTTTCCTGCGATATCCACGACCACCACGCTGGCCACCGGGTCCGGTGCAGCAGCCGGTAGATACACCAGTTGACCGCCAAGCCCGGTCGCCGTTTGTAATTTCAGGTGATCAGCCAGTAGGTAGGCCTTCGTAATCACATTGCGCATAGGCACCACCAACGTGCGGTTTTTGGGCCACTTGGTGACCTCCAGAAATAGCTTACCGGGCTTTTGTGTGGCGTAGCCAAACGTCAACGCCTTGGCAAACGGCGTGCGATGTGAGCCATAGATGGCCTCGCCATTGATCTGCAGCCATTTTCCCATGGCCAGCAGACGATCTACTTCAGGCTTGGGAATCACACCCTTGGCGGTGGGGCCGACATTGAGCAAAAAGTTGCCTCCCCCGCTGGCACAATGAATAAGATGATGAATCAGCATGGTGGAAGATTTCCAATCGTGATCCCATGAAACATATCCCCATGTATTGTTGATCGTCATGCATGTTTCCCATGGTCCCGGCAGACCGCGCGGCGGAATTTTCTCCTCCGGCGTGCTGTAGTCGCCAAGTCCCTTGAACTTCGACCAGGCATCCAGGCGGTTGTTTATGATGACGGTGGGGTCAATCTTCCGGACATAATCCCAGATCGTACGGGCGTCGGTTTCGGTCCAGCCTGCGACGTGTTGCCCGGATGGAGTAGTCCAGGGGGTTATAACGGAATTATCAAACCACATGAGTGCAGGGTGATATTGGCGGATCAGTTCACCGAGTTGCCTGGTCATGTATTTTAAATAGGGCTTGGCACCGCCCACAGCAAAACGTGTTGGAAAATAAATCGGATGGCCATGGTTCCAACTGTGCGGCAGTTGATACTTGCTGTGCCAATTTTCCACTGAGTAATACGTGCAGAATTTAATTCCCTGTTGCTGGCAGGCTTTATCCAATGCCGCCACAGGATCTTTGTGCCACGGCGTGTCATCGACAACATTGTAATGTGTGGCATTCGTCTTAAACATGCAAAACCCGTCGTGGTGCATGGTGGTAATAACGATGTATTTCATTCCTGCAGCCTTGGCAATCTGTACCCATCGGGCCGCGTCAAATTCCGTAGGGTCAAAGCGCTTGGCCAATTGAGCATATTGTTTTCGAGGGATATGCGCATTGTTCATAATCCATTCGCCCGATTCTGGAGCGTGCTTGCCATGCCACACACCCGCCGGTACCGCATACAACCCCCAGTGGATGAACATGCCGAAACGGTCTTTCTTCCACCATCCCATATCCGCAGTATGCGTTTTTCCAACCGGCGCGGCTACGGCTCGCTGGGGCGGCCTGCCGCAGAGGCAGCCAGAAATGATGCCGGTGATTACAAGCATTTTTAGAGCGCTTTTTATTTTCACGGTAAATCCTTTTCAAGATAACGAAACAAAACACTCACAATTTATATCTAACGGCCCGACCTGGCGGGAACAAGCATCGGTGTGCCGCGTGTGATGAACTGGCAGCGCAGCCATGGGGCTGGCGCGCCAGCGGCGGACGTTATCACGAATCACTTCCACTGAATTCTGGCTTGATGTGTGCTTAGATCCACCCAAACCGAGGCGTGCTCAAACTTTCGAGTAAAGATGTACCCATGAATGTCCGGCTCCCCAAGGGGGCGACCCAGGGGTTTTTCCAATTGGGGGTACCACCTCTGATCGACCTTCTTCTTATCTGCTGTAAGCAGGATCGACCCCTGACCCACGCTATATCCCCAAGAATATTGAAAATACGTGTACCGCTGAGCGCAGATCAGAAAACAGGCCAGTGGAAACGTAATATCTTTTCTGGCTCGCTTCACCAACGTGGAATACGGTATTGTGTCAATCCCCGGGGTGATCCAATTGAAATTTGGCCAACCCTTCACAACCACAATTTTTCCAGTCTTCGCCTCCGCCATGATGGCCATCATCTCGGCCTTTACCCGTTTCGGCGAACCGCCAGTGGGATCGCCACTGTAAACGAAATCGAAATGCTCGAACATGGCACCATCAGAATACTGAAGATGAGTATTGGCGTAAGCTGCATTCAAGCCGGTGCTGTTCATGCAATCCTCCAAGCCGTTAAGTAGAATCAAGCTCGGTTTGTTCAGCCTTGCGAGTTTGTCGTGGAGACGTTTTTCAAGCGGCAGGAGGGCCGCCGCCCTTTTTTTCCACGCCATCGGGGGAAGGCCCCCGTCAATGAATACTCCGTCCACATTTTTGTGGGCCACCATATTGGCAGCAACGTTTACCCACCATCTCTGGAAACCCAGATTGTTTATTTTGTAAAGTCCCCCTTGTTTTTTTGTGGTGACCCAAGTGGACCGAAGAGCCTCATCGGCTTGGTAAAAAGGAAAAACCTGGTCTGCGGCCCAGTAGAATAGGACGCACACGCGAGGATTGAATTTTTTAAGTTGTCGCGCAGTTCGCAAGAATTCAGATTCGCCATTTCTTGGCTCCCCCGGTTTCCGCAGCGCCAATCCCTGCGCTTTTTCAATCGACAGCGCGGAAAAATGGGTGGCAAGGAACTTCGCCTCCGCCGATGTAAAACCAGTGTAGCTTCCGAGATCTGCGTAAGTAGGCACATGCCGCCAACTAAATGGCGGGTACGACGCCGGTGCTCCAGCGGCAGCGTGGCAGCACGTCGCTGCCGAAACTGCAACCACCACGGTAGTTATGAAAGCCGATAGCCTATCAAGTATACGGGGATATCCCATCATTATTATTTTCCTAAAAAACGTCCAATGTCCTGTCTGCATGAATCGGTTCAGGGCCTCGATCACGCCCAATGCATCAGCGTATGAGGCGGTGCCCCCCATCCCGGTTACTGTTTACCGATAATCAGTGAAAAAAGTGCAGGTTTCCTGGCAATTCGGCTCGCTTGCCGCGTCCAAGGCAACTGTGCCCCGCCATTTGTCGCAGTATTTCCGCCCAATGTCCACATGGTAAACAGTAACCCATCCCGTAGCCTGCCTCATTGCTGCCCAGCCGGCCACGCACCAGGATTCACCATCCAGATACCTTTAGGCTGAACTATAGTGCCATTGCCATAGACAGCGGTGCTATCATAATGCAGCGTCTCTACATGGCCGTCCGCAAAAAGATAGTTCAGCACATGATCGGGATGTAAATAAGCCCCCCGATTAACAAACGGGTTGTCCCAGCTTCCACCAGTGATCTGACCATAATTGGGATAATCGATACCGCAGACCCAATTACCATTTCCCTGACTGGTATAAGCACCTCGCTCTCCGAGGGCCATCGTGCCAGCGGGGTTGACGACCGAGGATGCTCGACGGTATTGCAGCCACGAAGTGGGGGCACCGGTATAATTGCCATTCCAAGCGGTTCCCATGTACAAGCTGGAGGATGTCAACCAGACTCCACCATACCAGGCGGAAATCGGCATTGCGTAGCTTTGTATGCCGTATTTCGTGCCCCCAACTGCCGGGTCGGTGTAGGTGGCAGGAATTCCCACAGATGGGTCAGCGGGGCACTCGTAGACCGCCAGAGATAAATTCGGCGGCAGATACCAAGATTGCAACCAACCGTTTGGTCCCGGTGTCAGGTGCCCGGTGCTTAGGAACGGGTATAGCAGGTCATCCCATCCGACAAAGTCGCCGCCGTCCCATGACCACGGGAGCATACCCCTATAGGTGTCTGTATATTCAGCAGCAGCTAATCCAATCTGCCTTTCGTTAGAGGAACAGACAACGACCAACGCTTGAGCTCGAGCCTGAGCCAATGCCGGCAGCAACAGCGCAATGAGCAGGGCGATGATTGAGATAACCACCAGCAATTCGATGAGAGTAAAGCCGCGGTTGGCGGTTCGACGAACCAATTGAACAAAACGAGTGCTATACATGACGGTTCTCCAAAAAAGTCCATTTGCATCGCACATTTATGCGATATCGAAACAGGCGGAAGCATTGCGGACACCCGCAATGCTCCCACCATGAACGTCATATTAAGCTGATCGTTGCATCCTACGTTTGCGACCAATCAGCAGCAGGCCCACGCCACCGACGGCGAATACTGCCAGTGAAGCAGGCTCCGGAACGACCGTGCTATAAGCGAAATTGGTGAGGTTCTGCGTTTCTGACGCTCCGCCGGTCCCACCAGTAAAGCCGATGTAGCCCGTGGTGCCTCCAACGATGGTACCGATATTGACGGCATACTTCGTTTGGGTGAACGTGTCCGCAGAAATCAAGGGATCCGTCCCCGTTATAGAAAGTGTCTGTGCGGAACTATTGTAAGCGACCGTAAAATTGATGGGATTGGTATCAGATGACAGGAAGGTGCTTCCACCCGTACCACCACCGCCAACTGAAATGTACGAAAGAGTTCCGTCGTTGCCAAACTGGACCCCATAGGCTCCGGGATAATTTTCGATCCCGATGGCTGCGCTGGGCGTAATACCTGGATTTGTGTTATATGCCGCATACCCTTTAAATCCTCCGCTGCCGCTAACGGCATTGGTTCCTTCGGACTGTACGACGAATAGAAAACCGTCGCCTGGGCCAAAGTTGGGACTACTTTGCCCGGACAATTGCCATGTAAAGCTCGCCGTCCAGGACTTCGCCACGTTCTGCTGTGTATTATACCAAGCAGCGTTTGCGTCTCCCTGAATAGCCACCGTCGTAAGAGTCAGGTCATTATTGGTGACGGTCGGAGGTGGGCTCCCGTTTCCGACAAATGTCCAACCCGTTCCCGATCCACCGAAGCCTGTAACGTCAGCGGATGCCGGACGAACGCCGATAAGGCTCGCCCCCAAGAGTGCCGCCCCCGTGAGGAGTACCGACTTGTAAAACCTACCGGACATAAAAACTCCTTTTGCTCCCTGTGGGAGCCTCTCTGAATCGCCCACCGACCGGATGGGCTGCGGTTTGCCGCGATACGCGGCAGATTGGATACGACTGGAAATGCTATTCATAGCACCCTCCTAAACAGGAGATCATCGCGCTGCTCCTGCCAACCACACGGTTGACAATAATTGAGACGAGCGCACTGCAAGACAAACTTGAGTTGGCCCATTGTTGCCAACCCGCCAGACAAATTCTGACAAACTCCCGCCTCCTTACCAAGAATAGACGTTCTCTTCTCCATGCCACCTCAACGCGCTGAGCTAATCCCGGGGCCGAGAAACCAGAATGACCCGGCTGGCACCATCGCCTCATGTCCTCTGCGTTTCAGCCTTTTCAACGGCCGTACCTGTCTACCGACAAAGCGGGACCGCTAAATATAGAATCTGGCACAACACGGTTCCGATGACACGACTGAAATACTGTCGCGACTCATGTCAAATAGTATATGGCGGTGTAACACAATTACAAGCGCTAATTTGTAACACAAATAGTACAATTATTTATCATGTACCCACGCCATAAGCTTGGAATTTTAGCCTTTTATGATCGACTCTCATTCGCCTGTAAAATCAGTGACAAACCAGACCGGGACCGCAAGGGCCACCATCAATATCAGCGAATATGAGATATGACTGTGGCAAAATTGCCATATCCAATCCAGGCGATTTCGGATAGTATTGCCCGTAATTGGTCACGCACTAGTTCGTTTTCCGGAGGTGCTGCATATGGCATCCATGCGACAGGTTCTCTTCCTTGGCAATTTATCCATTGGATATAATCGCAATATTTTGCGCGCCATCGGCGATTACGCAGCGCAAGGCAATCGGCACCACATCCTGTTCCCGACTGATTACGAACCAGCCAACGCCAATTGGCTGCATCAAATCGACATCAGCGGCGTGATCGTTGGCGCATGCCCGCAGTTTGGCACGCTGCTGTCACAGATTGTGCGAGCTAAGAAGCCCGTGGTGGATGTATCCGCAGAGGGCGAAGCCATGGGCCACACACGCATCGCCACGGATGATCAGGTCGTGGGAGCAATGGCCGCTGATTATTTTGCCGATCGAGGATTCAAGCGTCTGGTCTATTACGGAGTGGCGGCCCGCCACTGGTCCGCAATGCGATGGCGGGGCTTTCAAAAGCGTGCGCAAGATCGTGGTGCCGCAGTACAGCATTTTGACCGCCCCTCCGGTTCGACCGACCAGGAGGCCGGCTTTTTTCCCTGTCCCGTTGCCCAGTGGATACATTCGCTAAATCACCCGACCGCAGTTTTTGCCGGCGATGATCTGCTTGGGGCCGAACTCCTGGAAGCCTGTCAACACCTTAACATTTCAGTACCGGACGAAATGGCCATTCTCAGTGTTGATAACGATGATATTTACGGTTCCTGGGGGAACCATCGGCTCTCCAGCGTCATGCTGAATACGGGGGAGATAGGCCGACGCGCCCTTGATACGCTGTTGCGTTTGATTCAACGAAGATCAGTTGCTTCCACGACTATTCTTATTCAACCAATCCATATTGTTACGCGATTTTCAACAAACATATTTGGCGTGTCGGACCCGCTGGTGCGCGAGGCTTTGCAATTGATTCACCAAGGATTCGGCGGCGGCATATCAGTAAAGAGCGTCGCATCGAAATTAGCGGTTTCTCGGCCAACGCTGGAGCGCCGGTTCGCTTTGGAATTGAACCGCACCCCCGCTGCGGAAATTTCCCGGGTGCAGGCGGAGTTTGCCCGCCGTCGTCTTCTGGATACAGATAAGACGGTAACCGAAATAGCCGCGGAAGCCGGTTACTCCTCGGCCCGGCAATTGCGTGCGGCCATGGATCAGCACTTTGCGGTAACACCGCGGGACATGCGAACACTTATCCCCCATCAGCCACCCTTATAAAAAAACGCCGCAACGCCCCGCAACTTTTAAGCAGTGTCCATCACCGCGTCTCATTAAGGCCACCGCAGGTGCCGAACGCTTCCGGTCGTTTCCGCGTGTCGCCTGTCCCTATATCCAGAGTATGTGACTTGCTGTCGGGACGTCGTCGTGGTGAAAAACGCTAACTGCAAAACACCATATAATGAATACTTCCCATCGTTGAAGTAATTCTGCCAATACTGAGATCGCTTCCTCCGTCTGCTGACTCATCGGTGCCCGTTTCTTTCGTTAGGTCACCAAGTCAACCGCATCAATTGCCAACTGCCAACGATCACAAATACGCGGGAGAACTGTCATTTTGTCATTTCTTTCTCCAAAGATATCAAGGATTACTTCACGGTCAACGCAATGACCGTATCGACAGGATTCCATTTCGTCTCTGGGGGTAGGATTAGCGTGTAACCGCGCCGATTGTTGTCAATTCTCAGCGACCTGCCGTTGAGCAGGTGTGCACCGCTGAATGTTACATGATCGGCTGGCTTTCCAATTTGAAGACTTCGCCCTTTTGGTGGTATAAGTATATGCAGATAAACGGTTTTTCCATCCATGCTGTCAACCGCGACACCCCATTTCGGCTTTTGTGCAGCGGCGTCTCCAGAGACGTATGCCCTGCTGGGCACAGTGTTGTATATGGACTGCGCACGCGCTTTGATCAGTTTGCCGAGAGCCGCAAGGCCCGCGGGGACTCCGGCCTCCCAATGGTTATCAGAGAAAGGGCTGGTCGCATAAACCACGCCGCCATTATGCTGCCCCTTCGTGCCGATCGTGCAAACCAGATACCGGTACATTTCCGCAGGCGTAAACTGCAATCGGCCGCTGTGGCGTAAGGCGACAGCGCCGGCGCCGCTTCCCTGGGCCATGCTCCCGGGAGCGTACTTAGCTCCTCCTGAGGCCCACCAGCTTCCCGCGATGACAACAGCGGTTTGCGCTGCTGTGGTATTGTATAAATGCGGTTTTGGATTATGGTCGAAAAGAGACCAGTTCTCCCCGCCGATCAAAGTAGCGGGTGCGGACTTCTTAAAGCCGTTAGCCCAAATGGCGGCATGCGGCGTGTAATGACAGATAATATTGCGAACCTTCACGCCGTTGGCCGCCGCGTCTCCATCGTCAATCCAATAACCCGCTATCTGATTGCCAAATAGACGGCCCATATACCCCAGGAGCCGATAGAAAAATCGATTCCATTTGCGATCATAAGGCTCGAATTGGGGATAACTGTGTAAAAGGCATTTTTTCAGCGTGCGGCGCGATGACCAGCCGAGTTTAATCAATTTGTCCAGCCTTGCCCTCGAAAAGTCGTGCCGATCGTCGGGATGTATGTACAGTACCAGCTTGATGCCTCGAAGCGTAAGTGCCTTTGCAAGCGCCTTGATCACATCCCGGCTTGAGTCGTGGTTTGGAAAGGCACTCCTCCAGAATGGACACGGAAAGAGCATCGTCATACGCCAATGGTACGCCGTAAAAATGACGTACTGTGCGCCCATCGCCGAGGCCATATCGGCTATGCCTTTGACGTTCAGATCATTGGCAAACTCATTTACGTTCTTTAAGGGTGGTCTACCCGGTGCGGCTTGGGTCAGGCCAAATACGTAGTGGACAAATAAGCCAAGCTTGGCGTTGGCCAGGTTCGTATGGCGTGGCGCTTTAGCAGCAATAGCTTGGCCCACGGGGGATAGAAGCGCTAAGGCCAAAAAGAGGCCCATCGACGTAGCTGAAATACGGAACAGCCGTGGGTTCATCTGCTTACTCCTGATAATGTTATATGGGACGTTTTGAATCATCTGCAAAAAACCACGTTCTCTGTGTTCGCAGCAGCGTAAAGGGATCAAATTTAATGACCATCACGCCCGCGGCGGCAAATCTTAGCTTATCCGGTTGTCGCCGGCAGCAGGCACCGCTCCGGCGCGCAAGATCAAGGATGCCTCAGTGCCACACGATTTTCGCACTGTGTTTCCCCAAATTCACCGATACGGTCGCGTGTTCAAATCGCCGCGTCCAATGGTAACCGTGGATGATTGGCTCATCCAAGGGCCGCCCCAGGGGCTTTTCCAAATCCGGATACCAACGCGGGTCCACCGTTTTCATATCGGATTTGAGCAACATGTCACCCTGTGTATCCGTATAGCCCCAAGAATACGAGAAATACGCGTATTTTTGTGCACAGACCAAGAAACATGCCAGCGGAAAGGTGATCTGCTGCACAGCGCGTCGCTTCAATGTGCTGTACGGGATAGAATTTATGTCTGCGTCGATCCAATAAAAATCTGGCCACCCTTTCACGATCACTATCTTCCCCATCCTGCCCAACCGCATAATGAATTTCATCTCGCCCGCAAGCTTTTGCGGTGAAGCGCCATTCGGGTCTATGGATGGGTGGAAGTCAAAATGCTCCATCATTCCGCCATCCGCGTATTTCATATATGCCAGAGTAACCGACGGCGAAATGCCACCGATCCGTACACCGTTGTATAGAATCAGCGTGGGTTTCTCTAATATATTCAACCGCCGACGCAAGCCCCGCATCATCGCCATGGTCGCTGGATTGACTTTCGGATAGCACGAGGCCCCATCCAAAAATAATCCGTCGATCGGACCGCCAGCCACAGCTCCCGCGGCAAATTTGATCCACCAACTCTGAAACTTCTTATTTCCTTGCCTGAACAATACGTTCCCTTTTCCGTCTGCCGGCTGAATAAGCCACGATTTTTTGACCGTGCGGTCAGCCTTATAAATGTTCGCAAGGTAAACCTGTACGTTTGAATACATCAGTACTTTGAGACGCGCATTGTATTTTTTTAATTCGCGGGCTGCAGCCTGGTCGTTCACTTCGACGTTAAATCTCGGTGGATTCCCATCAAGCCCCTGCGTCCCCTCGATGTTAATTCCCGAAAAGTGCGTTGCCAGGAATTTGGTTTCGCTGGGGCTGAAGCCGGTCGGCGCGCACAGATCAGCCCATACCGGGACGTGCTTCCAGCTAAATGCTGGAAACGAACCGCGAGGGGGTGATTTAACCCCCCTTGCGTCGCAGGTGCCAGCCAAGGGGCACAAGCTGACCACCGTCACTGCGATTAGACTTAATTGGCGTAAATGCATAGGTGTGGGTCCTTAATTCACAATTGACAATTTAAAAAACAAAATAATCGGCCGGTCCAGCCGGTATCAGAAGAGCAAAGTTAGGCCGCGCCTACTCCCTTCTTCGCTTTAGTTACCGGTCGCCCAACTCTTCTTCGGGGCCGTATGCTCAGCAGCGCCCCACCGGCAAACGTGGCTCGGCCGCTTCTTCATCAAAATATGGAACCTGCCCGTTGATCCCTTGGCCCCCCTCAAGTTCAACGATGCCGAAATGAGTCGCGAAAAACTGCGCTTCGCTGGCGCTGAATCCCGTCTGCGAACACACGTCGGCCACCATTGGAACCGTGTTCCAAGTGAATCCCGGAGACGAGGCAGGCGCAATTGGCAGTTCCGTTGCACGGGCGGTATCGAATAAGGCCAGGCAGCACACGCCCGCAGCCATAGCCGCAAAAAGCACCAACTGTTTGGTAAACATGCGAGTTGCTCCAAGAAGTCGACGTTGCCTTGAACATGTCACACAATCGGGAGAATGCGGGATATGGCCTATATTGCAACTTTGACGGTCTACGTTCCTTGATGCAATAGCAATTGCGATGAAGCTAGTAATTTAAGCTGCGGTTGATCTGCCAAATCCCATGTGGCAGCGATGGTATTCCGTTGCCTATAACGTCCTTGCTGTACGGATACAGAGATTCAACATGGCCGTCACAGAATAAATAATTTACCTTACCTCCCGGGTGCAGTTGCGAAGTTGCGTTGGGACCCCACTGCGGCCAATCACCGCCCGACTCCTGGCTGTAGCTGTATGCCCCGCCCGGAGCATCGACACTGAAAATCCAATTTCCGTAGCCCTGCATGACAAGCGTGGCACGCTCGGTCAGCAACATCGTGCTTCCCGGGTTAACAACCGTTGTTTCGCGCCTGTATTGCAATCGCGGCGACGGTAATCCGGTGTGTCCGACGTTGTCCATGGTTCCCACATAATTATTTCCCGCTACGTTCCACCATCCGTTCCGAGCCGCTTCGTCAATCGGCATACAATAACTTTGCGTACCAGTGGTTAGGGCGGGCGAGACGTTCTGGGTGAACGTATAGACCGGGGGCACACCCACCGCAGACATCGCCGGGCATTCGTAAATGCCAAGCGCGTACTTGGATGAGAGGTAATAATTGTGGCTCCACTCCAGCCCGTCAGGGCTGTCCAGGTTTGTATCCAAATTTGTGGAAGACAGGTACGGATACAGCGATTTATCCCAACTGTCGTAGTTGGCCCCATCAAAAGTCGCGGGATAGACTCCGCGACTGGTATCTAAATACTCCGTAAACGCTATTCCAATTTGTCGCTCATTCGAACTGCAAATGACCATTAGCGACACCGCTCTGGCGCTGGCTAAAGCGGGCAGCAGCAGAGCTATCAGCAACGCGATAATTGAAATCACCACCAACAACTCTATCAGTGTAAATGCTCTAGGTTTCATGTTTACTAACTCCTCTTTACGGATTCCTATCCAATCAAGACAAAACGACCGCGATGTGCCATCCTTCCCTGATCGGAAAGCAACACTATTCGCGACTCCTCACCACGAATAGTGTGCGATGGTCAACGTCGGCTTACCTGCTACCCGCTGCGGCAGGTCTACGGCGGGAACACAAAAGTAGCGCCCCCAGCGCCCCCAAGCCAATCACGGCCAGAGAGTTGGGTGCAGGTACTGGCGCCCCGAACGAATCGTTGTAGATAACCGTCGTCGTATTTGTGCTTAGATTTTTATCCGTTAAGATCAGGTTCCGCCAATTGCCCAAGGAAAACTGTCCGTCTTGGCCGAGGCCAATCGCGGCGAGCTGGTAACCGGAAGTCTCGGCGAAAAGCGCGGATCCCAGCTCGGTTGAGCCTTGTGAAAGCGTCGTAGTCCAACTGTAGTTGGATTCATTGGTTCCAGCATTTGTATTCAGGGTCATCGAATATGTGGTCGGGCCGGTTGGGCTCGAACTGCTGTTGGAAAATGATTGCGCTCCCAGGAGCCCTGTCCACTGTACGCCGCCGCCGTTGCTTCGCGATAACATCCAAGGGCCAGCATTATTAGCCGACGGCCACGATGAGGAACTCACACTTCGACCCGCAGCAAACCCGAAGGCCAACCAATCTGCGGTTGGATTTAAGGTTACTGTTAAAGTGTAGAGCTGGCCGGAAGTGGGATTGAATGGCAGATATGCATTGTAAGTACCGCTGCCACCACCAACTGCCGAGCTTATCGAGGCCTCCCCATTACCTACTTGCAGGTAAGATCCCGCAGACCAGGTAGCACCGTTGGTGTCAACGACATCCGGGGTCCAGCCATTCAGCGGCAGAAGCGCGGCACCAGCCACCGGATTAGCGATGGCGGCTATGCCGATCCCTCCGACCATTGCGAGCGAGGCTGCACAGTATGAAGTTTGCCGAAACATAAGAAACTCACTTTCTTCCCTTTTGGGAAAAACACTCACGAAAGGCCCTCAAGCGGCTCATGCGAGCCTGTCCTTAAGGCTGCCTTTCCTTAGGTCTAATTCGTTTCATTTGTGGCGCTCGCTGGTTACGATTTTGGATTCGAGCAACATGACCCTCGGCTGACGACACCTGTTCCACGCCACGCCGAAGCTAATCGCCATAAATGACATAATTAAGTCTATGCCATCTTGAAGATATCGCAATGGATTTATCCTGCCAATTCTTGTACTTTTCAAGCGCCCTGCTTTCGCGTGGTAGGCCAAGGGGTGGATTCTGGAAGCCGGGATCTCAGAAATCGGGAAATTCTGCGTCGATGGCTCCGGGGCGCTTGAAAAGTGCAAAATATGGCCGTGAAAATCTATTGTGTGTGATCCGGATCAGTCACATAATCCGGCATGTCTTAACGAGGCACTCGCTGGTTAGGCGAATTTGGGAAGCTACGTGATGAGCGGCAATACGGGTATTCTTTTATATGCCGCCAACGGCGGAAAATCGCACCGGCGGCTATGAAACGGCGTTACTTATCATAGAGTTCAGGTATATGATGAATCAGAAAATCGTGAAATCTGGCCGGAATCTGCGCGACGAGACTGCCGATACGGTGGCTGTTGCCCACCCGGAGCTTTATGGCCAATTTCTCAGGCCCCCGAGAGAGTATGGCCCGTCACCGTTCTGGTGGTGGACCGGAGAACCGCTGAACCGGAAACGTTTGGCATGGCAACTGGATCAACTGCAGTCCAAAGGGGTTTTCCAGGCGATCATCAGTTACAACCACTTGGCCGATGGAACGGTGGCAGCAGGGGAGCCGCCCGTATTTTCCACCCGATGGTGGCGACTGTTTCGGTGGATGGTATTAGAATGCAAAAAACGCGGCATGTCCCTGGGCATGCAGGATTACTGCATTATTAATCCGATCCTTGCACAAATCGCACGTGATACGCCGGACATGCAAGGCGGGCAATTAGTCAGGACAACGCGAATTGTCCAATCCGGCGAACAACTGGAACTGACTCCTAATGCCGGTGCCCGCGCCCTGGCGGCATTCGTCATGGCCCACGGCCCTAAGCCGGCCAAGCCCCTTCGTGACATATCCGATTCCATACACGATGGCACGCTGGTATGGCACTGCACAGACGGGCCGTGTACCGTGGAATTCATCTATGTGCAGGGTCATCCGTCAAACCCATTTGATCCGATGCACCCGCAAGCCGGCGCTAAAGTAATAGAACGACTCTACCAGCCGTTTGAAGACCATTGTGCTGACGAACTGGGCAAAACCATAAAATTATGTTTTCAGGACGAATTGGACTTCGGTGCGCACATGCCGCTCTGGTCCGTCCACCTGCCCGAGGAATTTTTCCGGCGGAAGGGCTATCATCTTCAGCCCTTGCTGGCCGCGCTTTGGCGGGATATCGGGCCGCAGACAGTTAAGGTTCGCCTGGACTATGCCGATGTGGTGGCGGCACTTCTTGAAGAGCGCTACTTTATTCCCATCTTCCTCTGGCATGAACAGCGGGGCATCCTGCTGGCCAATGACAATCTTGGGCGCGGCAGTATCGAAGAGGGACGGCGGCATTATGCCGACCCGTACAGAACCATGCGCTGGTACAGCGCGCCGGGAACGGATGATCCAAACCTCGATGGGCCGCGTGCTTTTAAAGGCCTGAAAGTGAATAGCAGCATCGCCCATTTGTACAAGCGGCCGCGTGTGTGGAACGAATGCTTTCATTCCAGCGGATGGGGCGCACTGCCGTCGCAGATGATTGCGGCGTTGAATCAGGACTTTATCTACGGGGCCAATGTGGTTAATCTGCATGGCCTGTATTATTCCACCTATGGGTCGTGGTGGGAATGGGCCGCACCAGATTTTCATTTCCGCCAACCTTACTGGCAACATGCTGACGCGCTTAATGCGTGGATCACCCGAATGTGTACCCTGTTGAGCGCTGGCGTGCATGTCTGTGACGTTGCGATTATTTACCCGATTGCCGCGATTGATGGCGGGCTTAATGCTCGGAGACGCGCGACATCTCAGGACGCCGGATCCTATTCCGAATTACAACGAGGAGAACTGCCTCAACAAATGGACCCGGCCGAATCGGTGGCATTCGGACTTGGGAAATATCTGGTGGACCACGGTATCGACTTCGATTTTATTGATGATCAGTCGCTGGCTGGTGCCGAAATTGATCCTCAGGGTCTCCTTTCCGCCGGCGAGCGTTACCGGGTGCTCATTTTACCGATGATGTCGTCCATCCGCTTTGCGTCCTTGGCCAGAGCGCGGGAGTTTTTTCTCAAAGGGGGAATTGTGATTGCCCTTGGCTGCCTGCCGCAGGCTTCAGATCGGATCGGTGCGGAGGATCCCGAACTGCGGCTTTTGTTGGAAAGCATCTTCGGTGTAAGCGAGGCAGGTGCCGAACCTGTTCGGAATATTGGGGACGCGGGCGGAGTGGGAATTGTGCTTCCGGCAGACTTTTCGGCGGTGGTCGGCATGATAAACTCACAGATCGTGCGCGATTGTATTCCGCAGGGGGCACCTTTCCAGGCGATTCATCGGAGGGTTGATGATCACGAAATATATTGCGTCTTTAACCCGTCCAGTGCCGCAGCCGAGTCGGAAGTGTTTTTTCGTAGCACGGGGCTGCCGCAGGCATGGAACGCATTGGATGGTACAAAATCTGATGTGGATATCAGCCGGATCACCGATGATGGTACGCGGCTGAAAGTTTCGCTGGAGGCGGGGGAATCAAAACTGATCGTCTTTACCGTCGGGGGTTCCGAGATTCGTTGTATTCCGGCACCGGCGGGCGTTCAAAAAGAATATCATACCTTTTCCGACGCATGGGAATTCACCGCATTGCCCGTGATGGACAACCGCTTTGGTGATTTTCGGATTACCACCGGAGGATCGCCAGAGCCTGAGATTATCGGTGTAGAGGCCCGGCAATTTCGCTATGCGGAGGAAACCGCTTCTCTGCTGCCATGGCATCGCGCGGACTTTGACGACTCCGCATGGTCGCAGACAACCTGCTCGTACGGGCCGCGGCTGTGGGTGTTGGGGCCAATACCGCCAACTTCCGATCTCGCCCTTGCCGAACGCACAATTCTAGATATGAACCTTCTGTCAGCGTCGGAATCCGTGACCTTCAGCGGGCAGCAGTACCTCTGGAAGCCCTATGCGTTTTCCCTGCGCTGGGGTGTGGAAAATGACCCATTTTTATGCAGTTGGGCCAGCGGCCCGCACGGGTTAAAAGGGGAGGTTCCCGATGAATTTATTGATTTGAACTGCGATGAGCCTGGTGCGGTGTGGTATCTGGCAACGTCGGTGCAGGCGAAAAAAGCCGGAACGGTACAGTTTCAGGTTGGATCGCGGAGCGCCTACGCCGCGTGGCTTAATGGCCGGTGCGTGCTGGACCAGAAAAATGCCTTACCTCCGGGAATTCACCCCGCATGGAAATTGCCTCATTACCATGCGGATCCGCAAGGTTCTCCGGTTGACCTGTGCCAGGGTGATAACCGCCTTATCCTGCGCTTTGAGCAAAGTCTCGGCCAGCGCATGCGGGCGCATTTTGCGTTTAATCCGCCACAGTCCAAACCGGCTCTGGGCCTGCGCTGGTTCACCAGGCCCAATGGCATTACCCTGAATCATCGGCCTGGGGAGCCACAGCATGTGGGTTGGTATCGATTCGTCGCGGCACCGGGCTTAGTGGAGATGCGTTTGGTTGTCCGTGGTCGGCTTCGCGCATGGGTCGATGGCGAAGAACAAGTGGTGCGGGTGATCAGCGAAAAATCTATCGAAGGAGGTCGGGCCAGGGAATGCCTGATCTGTTTATCGCGACCTGTGCTCGGAGCCTCAAAGGTGGCCTTGCGGATCGATCTTCCCCCCGGCTCATTTGCCGGAGATGGTATTCCAGAACCAGTGCAGATGCGATGCGTAAAGGGAACTGCCCAACTGGGCGACTGGTGCAATTTCGGATTATCCTCGTATAGCGGGCTGGGCCACTATCAGCAAAAATTTGTTATTTCCTTACCTCCTGCCGGGCGAGAATGGATGCTGGACCTGGGCGCAGTAGCCGGGACTGCCAATGTGCGGGTCAACGGACAAGACGCGGGTACGCTGTTATGCCCGCCATGGCGGCTGAATATTAGCCACCTTGTAAAAAGCGGGGAAAATGAACTTGCAATAACGGTCGCCAATACGTTGGCCAATCATTACAGCGCAGGAATACCGACTCCCTATGTGTATGACGGCCAGACTGTTTCAGGGCTGCTGGGGCCCGTAAGACTGCTGGTGGCGGACGTCGGCAGCCGCCCAGCGGCCCCCCTCCACTCAAGGCACGAGGATGAATCATGAACACTCATGTGGAAAAAGTCGGAATTGCTGAAGTTCCAAGTTTTGGGCCGTGCACGACCTCCGGTGGCACTACGTACGAGCCGCGGCGTGATTGCAGCTTTGGCAACATGCTGCTATATGCCCAGGGTGATTGCGCCATTTCACTTGTGATGAACGGCATTTTTGGTTTTGCGATGCTGTTTTATACGAATGCCCTCGGGCTTAGTCCCGGGTTGGCCGGGCTGGCAATGTCACTATCGGTACTTTGGGAGGCGATTTCCGAACCGCTCATGGGGCATATCAGCGACAACACACGCAGCCGCTGGGGACGGCGGCACCTTTATATGCTTCCCGGCGGTGTGCTGATGGCAGTCTGCTCCTTTCTGATTTGGGATGTGCCCCAACCGCTGCTGGGCCACGAGATGGCAATATTCTGGTATCTGATGGTGATGAATCTCGTCCTGCGTAGTGGTCTTACTCTTTTTTTTATTCCTTATGTGGCCTTGGGGTTTGAAATGACCCAGGACATTCAGGGACGATCGCGGCTGCAGGCCATCCGTCAGATTATGAACATGGCCGCCAATTTTTTTGGACCCGCCCTGGCCTGGGCCATATTTTTTCACCGTCAGGGCAGCACGCCCGGCACCGCCATTGCGGCCAACTACCTGCACATGGGGGCCGTGTTTGCCGCGGCCACGGTCGTTTTCGTGCTGGTTTGTATTATTTTCACGTATCGCTGGCATCAGGACACCAGAAATCTTGTTCGCGAATCCGCAGCCGGTGGGATGCGAAGTTTCTACCGGGATATCAGCGGAATTGTCCGGGATATCGATGCGCGGTGGGTGTTTATTTTTGTCTTCGCCATCTGTACGGGCATGGTGATGGTCAGTTCACTGCAAATGTATACCTATGTCGATTTTATGAATTTTTCCGCCGATCAAAAGGGTATCGCCCAAGGGGGCACAATGATTGCCATGGCCTTGGGAGCATTGGTTTCTATGCCACTGGCCCGCCGACTGGATAAAAAGGGAGCCGTGGTCGTCGGGGGCCTGGTCAGCATTTTGTCCAATCTGCTGTTGGCGACTTTTTTCCTTACCGGGTTGGTGCCCATGCACGCTGTCTGGAATATCGCTGGTGTGTCCGTGCCGCTGGCACTGATCCTGTTTGTACTGGGGCAGGCTGGTTATTGGTTTGGCAATGGCATCATGCTGCCTCTTTCAGTTGCCATGATAGCCGATGTATCGGAAGTGCATAAATTGAAAACCGGCATCGCTAAGGATGGGGGGTATTCGTCTGTCTATAGCCTTGCGATGCGCATGGCCATTGCTTTAAGCATGTTTGTCGCCGGGTGGTGCCTGGTGTTCATTGGCTACAAGACTGCCCTGCACGGCCCAGCGCCGGTGCAGTCAAGCAGCACGATCTGGAACTTGGGTGCCCTGACATTTTTATCAGGATCCCTGCTGGCGGCTCTGGCATTGGTTGCTATCAAATACTACCGGGTTAATCGTGAAATGTTGCAGGCCCTTCGCGTAGCGGCGCCTGCTTTGACTTAAAATGAATTTGGATTTTCTTACAGGAGAAATCACGCGAAAATGTCAATTTTTCCGTTTAACCGGGGTTTGCGCGGCATGGTAATGTTGTGTGTTGTGACAGGAATGCTGGTCATGACAGCTTTTCCCGCATTAGCGCGGGCACAGACACCGTTACAATTCATGCACCGCGCTAAATTAGGGCTTTTTGTGCATTATGTCTACGGCCTCACAGACGCCGCCCCCGGCAAGCCGCCACTAAAAAATCTTAAGCAGTTTGCCGCTGATCTTAACGTCAACGCCATGTGGTCATAAAATCTACGGGTATTGGGAAGATGACAACGGCGGGGGCACCAACGGCGTGGCCGTCCAAAAAATCATGGAGCGTTACCCGCCCGGTGCTGCAATCTGGCTCAATGGTTTTGGAAACCATCCGCCGGCCACTCTGGTGGGCGGGGAGTCTTGGGGTCTTTTAGATAATAATCCGTCGCCGCACATCTATAGAACCACTGCTGCGCAAACTGCAGTCGTTATATCAAACGGCTGGTGGGCCGAAGGCGGTAAAGTGAAATTTAATGCCCGGCAGCTATACCGTTATCTGGTATGCTCCGTTGCGACCAAGGGTCAACACAATGGCGGCGTGGCGTATACTACAGGTCTCTATTCCAACAACCAATGGGAAACTGGAGTGCCGCAGGTAGCTCAAGCATTCGGGAATCTGGTACGGTCAAACGCTAAGGCAATTTTTAATACCCGCCCCAGCAAGGCGTACGTAAGCGGACAGGCTGCCGCAGCCAAACCCGCATGGGGAGTGGCGGTGGATAGCCGGCATCGCCACATCGTTTACCTGCATGTGCTCATGCCGCCCAGGGGTCAAACACTCAACATTGCCCGACCCGCAGATGGTGCTGTGTTTGCCAGCGCCAAGTTGCTTCATGGCGGCCCCATAGCTCTAGCCAAAACTGCCAGTGGCTATGCGATTACGCTTCCGACCGGCGTGCGATGGAGCCATCTTGACACGATTATCGCTCTAAAGGTTAAGCGAATGAATTGACGAAGCCTGCCGTGAATTACAGGTCGCCGGCCCGCGCCGATCGATTCTGATGTTGCATGGGTTGTTTTAACGACTGGAATTCCTTATTCCAGCGGAAACAACTGATACCCCGTGCTGCGCCCGCCGGCTTGGTCCCGGAGCAGTATGCGCCGTTGCAATAGATCGCCGATATCGCGCAGGGCGGTGTCCTGGGAGCACCGGGTGAGCTTCGCCCATTTTGATGTGGTGAGTCTTCCCTCAAATCCGTTGAGCAGCCGGTTGAGTACTTTGCGTTGACGTTCATTGAATGATTCGCCCGCATGACTTCTCCAGAAGCGGGCCTTGAACAACACCGCTTCAAGTGTGGATTCAGACGCACGCAGGGCACCTTGGAGGCTTAGCAGAAACCAGTGCATCCATGGGGTAATATCAAGCGATCCCTTCTGGCAGCTTTCCAGTATGTCATAGTAGGACTTGCGCTGCTTTTGAATTTGTGCAGACATGCTGTAAAAGCGCTGCGGCGTATTTTCCGAGCGTGCCAGCATCATATCGGCGATGGCTCGGGCGATGCGCCCGTTACCATCTTCAAAGGGGTGGATGGTAACGAACCAGAAGTGCGCAATCGCAGCGGCCATCACCGGATCGAGGTGCGGTGCACCCCGGCACCACTTTATAAAGCGGGCCATTTCCCGGGCAATCCGGTCATGGCCCGGTGCCTCGTAATGGATTGTTTCACGCCCCATAGGGCCGGATACTACCTGCATGGGGCCGCTTTCAGGCGAGCGCCATGACCCAACGGTAATACGCCGCAGGCCGCTTCTGCCGGTCGGAAATAATGCGCCGTGCCAGCCGAAAAGGCGTTCCCGCGTCAATGGCGCGGAAAAATTGCCGGTAGCATCCAGCACGATTTCAACAATGCCCTCTACATTGCGGTCAATTTGCCCCAGCGCACCGATATCCAGACCCAGTCGCCCTGCAAGTGATGATCGTACCGATTGTGTGTCCAGCACCTGTCCTTCAATAGCACTGGTCTGTAAAACATCCTGCGCCAATGTTTCAAGGGTTGCTTCCTGACGCAATTGAAATCCGAGACATTCCATCCGCCCCAGTAAACGTCCCTGCAGGTGACGCACTTCCACCAGTAGCCCGGCAAGCTCGGATGTGTTCCATTGAAATTTCGGCCATTGTGGCTGCTGATAAATATACATTGCGTATTCTCCGCAAGACATGCGGCGATTATACGCGGTTTTCTCCGCAGCCGCAAGAATAATCACCGCATTAATTGCGGTGATTAAGGGGCCTATTCGCCGCATTCTCTGATTCCCCCTCACGGCAGCCAGATTTCCCGTCGTGTTGAGGTACGCCACCGTTGTCATTACTTGTAGAGCACCGGATGATTAATCCGGTGGTTGATCCAGTGCCGCCGGGGCGGACGGGGTTACGGGTTACAGGTTACGGGTTACAGAGGAGTTTAGGAGTTAGGAGTTAGAAGTTTCTGGAAGAGTCGCCGCTCTCCTATTCTGCCCGGCAACGGTAAACCTGCCCTGTAACCTGTCCCCCGTAACCCGTAACCTCGGCCCGCAGGACAACCACCGGGTTATCACCACGGTGCTCTTTGACGCGATGTTCCGCTAAGAGGTCTAAAAATCACGCCGCTGCAACCCGGCGATTACTCGGACAGGCTCCTTGCGATTTTCCTGCATGGCAATCAGCTTTCGCAACGGCTAAAACGTATACTACAAAGCGGCGTCACGTTTGGGGACGCGCTATAAATGGCTTAAGGATTGGAAATATGGCAACATCCCCAGCAGAGGCCGCGAACGCAACGGTCAATATGATGCCCGAGGAAAAATCTACCCGGCACCGTCGGGCAGTTCTCCTTCTCGCGTTATATGTGGCCGCTCTGCTTGGCCCGCTGGCCTTGGCATCCGCCGGCGGCGTCGTGCCTGCCGGGCAGTTTATCAAACAGATTGCATTAGGATTAGGGCTGGCGGGGTTGATGATCATCGCCACGAGCTTCATTCTCGCCGCCCGATATTACTGGGTCACCGATCCTTTTGGCTTGGATGCAGTGATGCTGTTCCACCGCAGAATGGCCATCGTCGGCTTTTGTGCGATTCTTTTGCATTTTGCCCTGTTGTCCTATCTGAACTTGGGTCTGTTAACGCGGTTATGGCTGCCGTGGCATTTGCAACTCGGGCGAATCGCGATTCTCTTGCTGACAGCGCAGATCATAGTAAGCATTTATAGATCACAACTGCGTGTGGACTTTGAAAAATGGCGCCTCACGCATCGCCTTGTGGGGTTGGCGGTACTGGTGGTCGCCTTTACCCACGGTCTGCTGTCCAGCGGATTTTTCGCTCCGTGGCCACTGCGGCTGGCGGTGTTCATGGTGATTGCTGCGGCATTCTGGTCTCTGGTTTGGAGTCATATCATTCAGCCGCGTCGTCTGAAGAGCTATCGGTATGTAGTTGAGTCGGTGGACAAGATCATCGCGGGTGTGTGGCAAATTAAATTAAAGCCGGGTGCAGGGGGGCAGTCTTTGCGCTATCGCCCGGGGCAATTTGCGTTTTTTCATTTCCACCGTTCGGGCCCTGATGCACCGGGAGAAGAACATGCCTGGACCATTGCCTCCAGCCCCAGCGAGCCGGATGGACTTATGCTGGCGATCAAAGAGCTTGGGGATTTCACGCGGACCATCGGCATAACCAAGCCGGGCGATGAGGTCACGGTGCATGGGCCCTTTGGCCGCTTTTCCCATCGGCTCCACAAAGGAAACGATGAACTGGTTTTTATCGCCGGCGGCATCGGCATCACACCGTTTCGCAGTATGATCCGATGGCTGGTGGATCGGGCGGAAAATCGCAGGGTACTGCTGTTATATGCCAATAAATCCGCCGGCGAAATTCCTTTTTTTGAAGAACTGGCACGCTACAGTAATGACAGCGGCGGCCGTGTACGGGTGGTTCATGTTTTAAGCCGCGCGGAGGGTCAATGGCAGGGTGAAAAGGGTCGTATCGACATTGCGTTAATAAAAAAATACTGCAAGGATGATTTGCAAGGAAAAACATTCTGGATTTGCGGCCCCAGCGCGTTTACTGCCGGCATGATCCAGATGCTGCGTGAAGCCGGGGTCGCCGAGGCCAAGATTCACAACGAAGCCTTCTGCCTGCTCCACGCCCCCGTGCAGGCGGACGGCCGCGGCCGCCGCCTGAAAGCGATTACAGCCGCGATATGCTGCGCCCTTCTGTTGATGGTCCTGTTATTCGCACTGATCCGCACAGATTTCCTGGCACCGCACGGCGACGCCAATCACAACTTCAGGCATGGACCGCAACGCCACCATCTGAGGGTGGGGCCGCGGTGAAAGTGATTTCCAATTTGCCGTCCTCGGAGGCCGGTCCGAGGGATCCGCTTTGCGACAGAGGGAATTTTTTAACTATTTTATAAGTAGATATATATACTATGATATGTGTTATAGATTACAGTGTAGCAGAAAGAATTTCCAGAATCAGGCCGTCATAGGCGACGCGTACGTTGGGTGGCAGGTCGCGTTCGATGTCCGCATGGCGGGCATCGTGGGATAGATGCGTGAAATAGGCGCGTCGCGGTTTAAGATCATCAATGATTTGCAGAGCTTGCGAAAAGGAGAGATGCGTCGGGTGGGGCCGCGGGCGAAGGGCATCAATAATTAACGTATCCAGATTTTGCAGCATGGCCCGTGATGCGGCGGGAATATCCGCACAGTCAGTGCAATAGGCGAAGTTTCCGATACGGAAGCCCAGCACGGAAACGCGTCCGTGCGGCAAGGCGATGGGCTGCCAGGTGACGCCGAAGATATCCAGTGGGCCGTCGATGATAATTGGCTCAAGCTCCGGGCGGTAAACGCCGGTTTCATTCTGGCGGATAAAGGCATAACTGAAAGCTTTTTGCAGTGTCCGCATTGTGGCATCTGCGGCGTAGACCGGCAACGGCGATCCCAGCAGCGTGTTGTAACGGCGGACATCATCAAGGCCGAAAATATGATCGGCGTGGCCATGGGTAAAAACCACCGCGTGAATCAAGTCCACATGGTTGGCAACCGCTTGAAGCCGCAGTTCTGGTGTGGTGTCCACCAGAACGGATTTATCGTTGTAGGAAACCAGAATGCTGCACCGCGTGCGTTGATCGCGTTTGTCCGTGCTGCTGCACACCGGGCAGTGGCAGCCGATCATGGGGACGCCGGCGGAGGTGCCGGAGCCGAGGATGATAATTCGCAATGCTGGCACTTTTTTCATGAATGTAAAGTACGCGGCTTCAATTTTTGAAGCAAGTTGGAAAATTGTGCCGATAATTTTTATGTCGCCACCGAAGTGGGTCCGTAACCTGCCGCTGCGCGCAGGAATTCGCACCATTTTGGCCCCGTTCAGGCACGCCGTCCCGTTGGCGGCGTTGCCCCGAACGGAAAAGCCAAAGGGGGACGTTAATTTTTAAGGAGCCGCGTTTAATGAGTCTAGCGCCTTTCGAGATTATGAACTTTCTGATTGTGGAAGAGGATGTCGGGCATTTAATGGCCTTGGTGGAAGCGTTCACGGAATCGCGGATTTATAATAAACTCGTCGGTTTGCCCACGGGTAAAGCGGCCTTGGAATATCTGGGGTCCGGGACACAGCATTGCGGGAAAATCGCCGCCGATGCTCTGGTTTTCAGCGATACTCTGACGGATATGCCGTGGCGGGAATTGGTGCGCGAAATCAGGGGCAACCCGCGGTTTGAACATTTGCGGCTGGTGCTGATGACCGAGCAATCGGTTAAAGATGTAGTCTCCAGTGAGATGGGCGCAGCGGTGGATTTGATTTTGCCGCGGGAGATTCGCGCTCATGAGCTGTTGGCCAGTTTGTATAAAATTCCCGGCTTCTGGTGCAGCTTCGTGCGGCCAAACCCCACTCAAAGTGCCAAACCACCCATGCGCAGCTTTGCACCGCTGGTAAGCCACTTTGTCCCGGCATCGACGTAAGGGCACTGGAATTCCGGCACGCGGTATGCGAATCAGAATAGACGAAAAAAACCGCCGATTTCGCGGATGACGCGGATAAACAAGGGGCTTCCGGCCTTCGAGGCCTTCATACGCATGTTACACAGCGCTGTTTCGGGAGTGGAACGGGGACGTGGTTGGGGAACGGACTGAAAAAAAACCGCGGATTTCGCGGATTTCGCGGATAACGCGGATAAATACCGGGCTTCACAAAAATCTTAAATTTGAAATCTGAAATCTCACAGTTCGCGATATTTAAGGCGTGAGAATAGAAAGTAGTTAGTAGACCGCAGGAGGGGCGTTCCCGTCTCGGCGACAGCCACTCTTTTGTGCCAGCCTTATTTGCTCTACTTTCAACTCTCTCAATTCATCTGTTCTAATCAGGCCGCAGCCCAATTTTCTCGCAATCCCCGGTTCTTTCCCGTTATAGGGCCATCTTAAATTTATACGACGCACCATTGGAAAATGTTTGACGCTTTGCGAAATTGGATGTAGTCTACCTCTATCATTTATTGCCCATAATTTTGAAGGGAGTTGAGCCATGCCTGCGAGAGCTTCTGTTCGGGTAACCGTATTAACGTCCTGCGTTGCGGCGTGCCTGATGGCATTGCCAGTGGCGGCTTCCACGTATACTGCTACGTGGGTCGGCGGAAGTGGCGGTTGGAGTAACCCGGCAAATTGGAGCTATCTTCCCGGCACACCCTCGCCGGCCACCTTTCCCGATAACGGCAATGATGGACTCAATTACGTGGTCCTGATCACGACCGCTCCGACGGCTGTGCTGGATGTATCAACGTCGATAGGTGCGTTATTTATCGGACGAAATGGAACTCTGTCCACCGCCTCGGGTGGAGCACCGATATTGAATGTCGGCCCGGGTGCATTCACAAACAACGGAAACATCAACATTATTAATAATTCCAGTTTGACGACGGGAGGAACACTTAGTCAAAACGCGGGAACGATTAACATCGGCAGTAGCGCCGCCGTGTCCACCAACACCAGCACATTGATTGCCAATGCCAATCTCACTTTCTCGGGAAACGGCACTGTGTCTCTGGCAGACAGTAATAGCAGCATAAATGGTAACGGTTTTGCGGTAAATGCGAACAGCGGCACTACCATTTCCGGTACCGGCACGCTGACCGGCATCAGCACGTTGACCAACTCCGGCATTATTGACGCTGATGTAGCCGGCGGCACGCTGGAAATTGATGGCGGCGCTGCGGTCAATAATCAAACGCTCGAAGCCACCAACGGCGGTGCATTGACAATTCTTGGCGGCACTGTGACCGGCAGCGGGACACTTCAAGCCACCGGTGGCGGCACGCTTACCCTGACCAATACGACGGTAAGCAGCAGTGCCAGCAGCACCAATCAGATAATTCTCGACGGCAGCAGCCATCTGGTGCTAAGCGGAGCCACGCTCAATGGAGTTAATCTAGGCGCTAATGCCGGCAGCCTGATTACTGTGGCCGCCGGCGCTGCCAGCCTGATCAATGATACCGGCAGCAGTTTTCCGGTATTTGATATCAGCACGATGGACATTGCGGCTGCCGCAACACTAAACATTGAGGGCCAAATCGGCAATCTCGGCGGCAACGGCGTGATCAACGTGGGCGACAACACCGGCTCGGCCACGCTGGCGCTGGCGGGTGTAACAAATTTGAGCACCTCAACGGTGCTCAACGGGGCCAGCGTCATTCAGGGCAACGGTTATGCACTGACAGTCGGAGGGATTTCCGGTACCGGCACACTAAAGGGCATCAGCACCTTGACCAACGACGGCACTATCAACGCCAATGTGTCCGGCGGCACGCTGGAAATTGATGGTGCCACCGTGATCAACAACCAGACGCTTCGAGCCACAAACGGTGGTACCCTGGCGTTGACTAATACGACAGTGGGCAGCAGCAGTACCATCAACACCAACCAGATATCGCTCGATGGCAGCAGCAGCCTGCTGCTTAGCGGAGCCACGCTCAATGGAGTTAATCTTGGGGCTAATGCCGGCAGCCTGATTACTGTGGCCGCCGGCGCTGCCAGCCTGATCAATGATACCGGCAGCAGTTTTCCGGTATTTGATATCAGCACGATGGACATTGCGGCTGCCGCAACACTAAACATTGAGGGCCAAATCGGCAATCTCGGCGGCAACGGCGTGATCAACGTGGGCGACAACACCGGCTCGGCCACGCTGGCGCTGGCGGGTGTAACAAATTTGAGCACCTCAACGGTGCTCAACGGGGCCAGCGTCATTCAGGGCAACGGTTATGCACTGACAGTCGGAGGGATTTCCGGTACCGGCACACTAAAGGGCATCAGCACCTTGACCAACGACGGCACTATCAACGCCAATGTGTCCGGCGGCACGCTGGAAATTGATGGTGCCACCGTGGTTGATAACCAGATTCTCGAAGCCAGCAACGGTGGCACGCTTACCCTGACCAATACGACGGTAAGCAGCAGTGCCAGCAGCACCAATCAGATAACTCTCGACGGCAGCAGCCATCTGGTGCTTAGCGGAGCCACGCTAAACGGAGCTAATCTAAATGCCAACGTCGGCAGCGTGATTACTGTGGCCGCCGGTGCCGCCAGTTTGATCAATAATGCTGGTACCGGTTTTCCTATATTTGGGATCAGCACGATGAACATTGCGGCTGCCGCAACACTAAATATTGAAGGCCAAATCGGCAACGGCGGAGGCAATGGTGTGATCAATGTGGGTGACAACACCGGCCCGGCCACGCTGGCGCTGGCGGGTGTAGCAAATTTGGGCACCGCAACGGTGCTCAACGGGGCCAGTGTCATTCAGGGCAATGGTTATGCTCTGACCGTTGGAGGCACCATTTCCGGTACCGGCACGCTGGAGGGCGTCAGCACCCTGACCAACGACGGCACTATCAACGCCGATGTAGCCGGCGGCACGCTGGAAATTGACGGCGGCACGGTGGTCAACAATCGGACGCTCGAAGCCACCAACGGCGGCACGCTTACCTTGACCAATACGACGGTAGGCAGCAGTGGCGGCAGCATCAATCAGATAATTCTCGACGGCAGCAGCAGCCTGGTGCTTAGCGGAGCCACGCTCAATGGAGTTAATCTAAATGCCTCCACCGGCGGCGTGATTACTGTGGCCGCGGGCATTGCCAGCATGATCAATGATACTGGCACCGGTTTTCCGATATTTGCGATCAGCACGATGAACATTACGGCTGCAGCAACATTAAACATTGAAGGTCAAATCGGCAGCGGCGGTATCAACGGTGTGATCAATGCGGGCGACAGTACCGGCTCGGCAACCCTGGCGCTGGCGGGCGCAGCAGATTTGGGTGTCCAAACGGTATTCAACGGGGCCAGCGATCTTCAGGGCAATGGTTACTCTCTGACAATCGGAAGTGCCATTTCCGGGGCGGGCACGCTGAAGGATATCAGCACCTTGACCAACGACGGTGTTATCGATGGTGATGTGACGGGCGGGACGCTGGGAATTGGCAGCACGAACTTAGTCAACAATGATATCCTCGAAGCCACCAACGGCGGCACACTGGAAATTGACGGCACCACCGTGGTTGGTAAAGGAACACTCGAGGCCATCAACGGCAGTATGCTGGCGTTGATCAATACGACGGTCAATAGCAGCAATGCCTATAATCAGTTGTCTCTCGATGGCAGCAGCAGCTTGGTGCTCAGCGGCACCACGCTCAATGGAGTTGATCTAAATGCCTACGCTGGTAGCGTGATTACTGTGGCTGCCGGCGCTGCCAGCCTGATCAATAATGCCGGTACCACCAGTGTGCTATTTACTATAAGCACGATGAAGATTGCCCATGCCGCGACATTAAATATTGAAGGTTTCATCGGTAGCAATGGTGGCAACTCCGCGATCAATGTGGGCGACAGCACCGGCTCGGCAACGCTGGCGCTGGCGGGCGCAGCAGATTTGACCATCCAAACAGTACTCAACGGGGCCAGCATTCTTCAGGGCAACGGTTACGCACTGACAGATGGGGGCGCCATTTCCGGGACCGGCTCACTAAAGGGCATAAGTACCCTGACCAATGACGGCACTATCAATGCCGATGTAGCCGGCGGCACGCTGGAAATTGACGGCACCACTTTGGTCAATCACCAGATCCTCGAAGCCACCAATGGCGGTACTCTGGCATTAACCAATACTACCGTTACCGGCGGCACTATATATCTCACTGCCGGCACCACATTAATGTTGACCGGGGCGACGGTGGACAGCAGTTTGGATCCGCAAGTCGGCAGCACCATAGATGTCGCCGCAGGTACGGCCAGTAAAATCGCCGTCGGCTTTTTTCCGATCACGGGAAATGTGGAAATAGCCAGCGGCGGCCAATTAAATATCGTCCCGGTGGTCACAAGTTCCCCCACCAACACAACCATGGTTTTTCCCTCCGGCAGCGCGTTGGATGTTCAACTTGGTTCCAAGGGTACCAGCGGCCTGCTGAGCGTCGATGGCAACCTGGAACTGAACTTCGGCTCAGCACTGTCGCTATCACAACTCGCCGGCAGCACGTTCACTACGTCCTATGACATTATCAATTACACTGGTGCCTTGTACGGCAAATTCACGGACGTTACCCCCGGCTACGTGCTGGACTACAGCAGCCATCCCGGCGAAATTCTTGTCACCGCCGTGCCGGAACCGGAGGCCTTGGCGCTGTTTGCGTTGGGGTTGGCGAGTTTGGGGCTGTGTCGGCGCAAGAATGCGAAGCGAAACGTCGCGGCGTGAAATTGAGAAATAAGTCGCTTTAACGCGGATTGTTTGATTATGTGTTCTTGGGTCATGTAACGTTAACTTGGGAGTGAAATCATGTTGAGCAAAATCTCTATTCGCAAAATCGCGATGTTATCGTGTGCCGCAGCGTGCCTGGCGGCGGTGCCGGCGGCGGCTTCGGCATCGACGACGTATACCACTGTCAACGCCAATTGGACGGGCGGCTCAGGCGACTGGACCGACGGGGCGGATTGGTCGTCAAATCCGAATTACGCCGATAATGGTACGCCATCCAATACCCTTTATAACGCCAACATCGCATCCGGTTCTGTGGGGTTGGACAGCAGCGTGAATGTGGACAATCTGACGTTGGGGTCGGCGAACCAAATATTGACTATCGGTGCGAGCGGCGTTCTGAACCTGGCACAGCCGGATAAGGCGGGCGCATCGGGTACGCTGGCGATAGATTCCGGAACCATGGCCATCATGCTGATGGGTGGGACAATAGCAAATGCTACCGTGGATGTGCTTCAAAATGCGGACTACCCTACCGGAGCGATCTCGATGCCATCGTCCGGCAGTGGAACGTTGCAGAACATCACCCTTGCCAGCGATCTGGTTGTGGACGGTTATCTGTACCCGAGCCTTGGCATCGCCACACCATTAAATATTGTGAACTCGGCTTCCTCTGCGCAAGGAATCAATCTCAACGGACACATACTGCAACTGCTTGGCATTGCCACTAATTTTCAGGACGCCACGACGTCAGGCGGTGCAGATGTCGGTGAGGTTATCGATAATGGGACAGTTGAACTGGCCGGCGTGCTGAACGCCACAGGCTCGCTGACCATCGGTTCCAATGCCACGCTGCGCGGGAGCGTAAATAGCGGCAACATCGCCGGACCCGAGTTCGTCATTACCGGCCATAGCGTCGCCAATGACGGAAACATCATTGTGCAAAACACGCAGGCTTTGATCAATCCGGCATCATTTACCAACGCCGCCACCGGTGTTATCACGGTTTACAGCGGCAGTTCATTGGACATCGCCTCGGCTAACTGGGTCAACAACGGTCTGATTCAAACCAGTAATGCCGCTGGATTAACTCACTCTGGCGGGGCGACCCTCGACTTCAACGGTGCTTGGACTAACAATGGCACGATCAATATTTCCAGCAGCGATTTTATTTTTTACGGATCAACCGCAGGCAGCGGTGGAACCGGAGCAACCAACAGCAATGGCGGCCAATTGGTAGGCTCGGCCAATACGGGGAATATCAATGTTGGTTCGTCGACCGTAAATGGCGTAGTTGCTGGTTTTGTCGGCCCGAACTTCGCCAACAGTGGTTCCATCACCGTTTACAACTCGAGTCTTTACCTCGGGCAAAATCCGACCACCGCCAACCCGCTGGTGACAAATTGGACAAATTCCGGGACGATCACAACGGCGAACGCCATGAGCGGCGGTAGCGGTGCGGGTTCGACCGTGAGCTTGGCGGGCAACTGGTCCAATTCACATGTTATCAAAGTTGGAACCAATGATACGCTGAATCTAAGTGGAAATTGGTCCAATACCGGCACGATCCAAGCCGCCACAAACGCGACAATTAATCTGGGCGGAACATTCCACGCCTCGGACGTGGGCTTGGGGAGCATGGGAACAAACGCGTTCTTCCAGGCCAATGGCGCGACCGTAGTGTTCAATGGAAGATTGGTCAATACCAACAATAACCTCGTGTTCGGCCCATCCAGCGGTGTCTGGGAAGGCAGCCTCGGCGTCATCCAAAACGGTGACTTGACGATACAGAACCAATCCAACGGCACACCTTACCTCTGGGGCAACCTGGCGCTGGAGAATGTGACGCTCGGTTCAGATATTACCGTCACCGGGAGTCTGCAAATTGAATCAGTCGCGAGTGGCGTTGCCGGGCTGGAGGCCAATGGGCATGTGATCACTTTGACATCTACCTCATCAGGCATAACATTTGTCAACCCTTCCCCCGCAACGCCCATGAACTTCGCTTTCGACGGAATAGTTAACATGTATGGCAGCTCTGATTTTTCCGGCGCGTCTGCGCAGGTCACCCTTACCAACTCGGCTGTCATTAACGTGTTGACAACTGCCGGCTCTTTTTTGAATAATATCGAAGGCATTGAGGTCAACAACGGAGCGATCAATGTGGGGTCCTCAACAGTCTCCGGTGCAGACGCTGTTATCAGCCTGCTGGATCAAAATTACGGCTCGATTACCGCCTATTCGGGCGATACGGCACAAGTGTACTTTCCAAACTTTCCAATCAACAATGGTACGTTTCGCGCGATGGTCGGTGGCACCATCGACATGACCGGCAACAGCACTCCAATTCATGCTACGTTCGCCTCCGGTAGCACGTTTGATGTCCAACTCGGCTCCGCCGGTGCCAGCGGGCTGCTGTCTGTAAGCGGCAGCCTGCAACTGGACTCGGGATCAAGTATCTCGCTGTCACAACTTGCGGGAACGGCTTTCACTACGCCGTACGACATCATCAATTACACCGGCACATTAACCGGGACATTCACCGATGTAACGCCCGGCTATGTTCTGGATTACAGCCACCCCGGCGAAATTCTGGTCACCGCCGTGCCCGAACCGACGGCGCTGGCGCTGTTTGCGTTGGGGTTTGCGGGGTTGGCGCTGAAGCGCCGGAAAAGCGACCTTGGGAACTGAACCGGCCGGCAAAGTGATTTTGCTGGGAGAGGTCTATCTCCGGCTTTATAAAATTGTCAGGTTCCGGTTGGGGAATGCAGCGATGATGCGTAAAAGTTGATCTGCCAGGGCTGCGCCGAAGATTGAATGGAAACAGACCGCGGATTTCGCGGATGACGCGGATAAACAAGGGGCCTCCGGCCTTCCGGGCGTTCGTACGCAGGGTACACGGTGCAAACTGATATATGTGTAAATCTTATATGTGGAATCAACTTTTTTCGCCTTCCCGCTGCGCGGTCGCGACAAAACAATGCCAAAATTATTACAGGGCTATAGTACATTGATAAGATGCACACCCGAAGGAAAGCGCTGCGCGAAATAGCGATTGTAAAGCCGCGATATATATGGTATATATATTTCTAAAGAGGTGTGACTATGTTGCAGGGCAAAGCGAAGGTATTTTGGAGTGGTCCAAGCCAGGCTGTGCGCCTTCCCAAGGCATTTCGCCTCACGGCAACAGAGGTCACCGTAAAAAAGGTCGGCAATACGCTGATTCTGGAGCCTGCGCTAAAGCGGAAATGGCCGAAGGGATATGCCGCCAGCTTTGCGCACATGCCCGCTGACTTTAAGCGCTCCAAGGCTCTACCGCCGTCAGCCGAGCGGGAGCCAATTTGAAATATATTCTGGACACGGACATCTGCATTTTCGCTCTCAAGCAACGCATGGGGGTTTTGGAGCGGCTTCTTCAGGAAAGCCCTGACGACGTGGTCATCAGCGCTATGACCCAGGCGGAACTACACTTCGGGGCCATGAAGAGTAATCATGCTGAAAAGGCAACGACGCAAGTAAATGCCTTTTTGGAGCCTTTGACGATCCTGCCGTTTGACAGTGAGGCAGCTTGTAAACATGCCGAGTTTAGGTTTGCTCTGCGGAGCAATCCCATCGGCGAGCGCGACTTAGTGATTGCGGCTGTGGCTGCGGCTAATCATTTAACGCTCGTCACTCACAATACTCGCGAGTTCGCGCGGATCAGATCGCTGAAGTTGGCGGACTGGGCTGGAACTCAGGAACCTTGATGAATCTTCTGGACGGACCGCGCTCTAAACGGATTGCCACCGCGTTTGCCATTTTTTTCCCAATTCATTGATCCGCTTACTCAATTTCACCTGCCGATTGAATTGTCTTACGGCTTTCAAATCCCGGCGTAACACTGATATTTCCCCGATTCGTCTGCATTCCAGCCCGGCACGCTGCGCTAATCGCGACGAGGCAAAGTGCGTCGTGCAATTAAAGCGCATTTTCGCATCCAACTCAACGCTTCCGCATTGAGCTAATGGAGAGAAATCTGTGCGGGTGCGTTTAGCAGGCGGCCGATGCTGAGGCCCGCGAGGTAGCCGGTGGAAAAAGCGAGTTGTAGATTGTAGCCGCCGCTGGGGCCGGTGAGGTCCAGTACTTCGCCGGCCAGAAATAGCTGGGGATTTATTCGGGATTGCATGGTGTTGGGGTTGATTTCATCCAGGCGCACGCCGCCGGCGGTGACCATGGCTTCCTTAAAGCCACGCGTGGCGTAAATGGTAAAGGCTGTGGCTTTGAGGTGCTCGACAAGTTCCTGCATCTGCCGGCCCGTCAGGTTGGCGCAGACCTGCTGCGAATCAATTTCGGCCAAGCGGCAGAACATATCCGCCAGGCGATGTGGAATAAGTTCCGCGAGTTTGGAGCGCACCAGTTTTCTGCCTTCGGCGGTGTGCCACTGTCGGAACTCCCGGCCCAATTCCTCGTGGCTGACGTGCCGCAGGAAATCCGCGCGTAAGGTAATTTCGGGAAATTTTTCCAGCAGCTCTGCGACTATTTCTGAAATATTCAGCACCGCCGGTCCGGATAATCCAAAGTGCGTGAACATCATGTCATTGGTGCTGGGTTGTGGTTTGCCCGTGGTCAATCGCGGCAACGGCCCGGGGGCTTCAATGCGTATGGTTACATCCTCTACCGCCAGGCCCTTAAGTTCGCTGATCCAGGCTTGTTTGCACAACAGCGGCACAATGGCGGGGCGGGGTGTGATAATTGCGTGGCCCAGAGCCTGCGCGAATGCATATCCATCCCCGGTGGTGCCCATGCGGGTGTAACTCTGCCCGCCAACGGCTATCAGCAGAAAGCGACTATGAAATATTTGCCCCGTCTGCGTCGTGACGTGAAACACCTTGTTCGATAGATTCCATGTGACGGTTTGGGCGGTGCATGCCGGCTGGATGTGTACGGCTAATTCCTGCATGCGCTGGACCATGGCATTAACCACAGAACTGGCTTTATTGGAATCGGGATATATTTTGCCGTCATGTTCTTCATGTGTGCTTACGTCGCGGCGCGCAAACCAGTTACGCAGAGCGGTGTTGTCCAGCGTGCGCAGAGCCGGTGTAAGAAATCGGCCATTGCGGCCAAACTGCGTGATGAGAAAATCAATATCGCCCGCATTGGTTAAGTTACAACGCCCACCGCCGCAAACCAGCACTTTGATTCCCGGTTGCGGATTTTTTTCCAGAATGGCGATTTGCGGTACGGCTTGTCCGCACGCTATAGCTTCTTCGCCGCAGGAAATTGCCGCCATCATGCCGGCAGCGCCGGCACCGAGAATAATGACATCGTGGGTTATTGCGTTATCAACCATGGCGTGCAACCCGTTGTAACGCAGGCATCCTGCCTGCATCGGAAAAACGACAAAAGCAGGCGGGACACCTGCGGTACCTGTCTGGCAACCAGGCGTCGCCAACGCAAAGTAGCCTGTGACTCGGACATGCTCCTAAGCCGAGGCCTGCTCTGATCCCGGGCGCAGGGCGGCGAGGTCCTCAGGAATGGCCGTGGGTTCGCCCTTGCGATTCACGCAGGCGATAGTGCTTTCAGCGGTGGTCAGCAGCAGGCGTGACTGTTGGTTGTAGAGTTCATATACATGATCAATGCGGGCACGGGTTTGCCGCTGGATGCGGGTGACCAATTCCAGTTGGTCGTCATAGCGGATAGGGCGTTTGAAATTCACACTTATGCTGGCTACGACAAAAATAAATCCGCGGTCTTCTAAATTGCGGTAATTAACGCCCATCTGGCGTAATAATTCGGTGCGGCCCATTTCAAAATAAGGCAGATAATTGGAATGGTGCAGATACCCCATGGGATCGCACTCCACGTAGCGCACGCGGATGAAAATACGGTTGACCGGATCCATTGCAGCTTTCTCCTGTTGGGTCGGAGGTCGGTTTATTCTATGCCCGCCAGGCGATTGCCCGGTTCATTGTAAAACAAGGTTCCCAATTTCTCCGGATCAACCTGACCGCGGAACCGTTCCTGCCCATCCACCAGTACCACAGGCACAGCCTGGGCATATTTCTCAAGCAATTCGGCATTGCCGGTGATGTCTATTTTTTCCATCACCACGGGAACGGATTTTGGCAGGGATAATTCAATGGCCTTGCAGGCATTATCGCAAATTGGGCAATCGGGTTTCATGTAAATTGTTACGCGATGCATGTTTTTACTCCGCTGTTACAGGCCTGCTGCATCTTCCCGCAGCAACGAGGATATCATCGGAATACTATACACGCTGGGACCGCAGACTGCATAAAATAAGCATGGGCCTTGACGATCAGGCTTGTGGATGATAGCTTCAATGGAGTTAGGGACTCTGTATATTGAGCCTCACAAAGGACTGTAGGAGGTCATCTTATGTTCCCACGCGTAATTACCCATACACGAACAGGGATTGTTATGTCGACAGGCTTCGCATTTGCCATGGCATTTGCGACGGCCATTTGCGCTGCCGCGCAGCCTGGTACGCCGGTTGCCACAACGGGTGGTGCGCCAACCTCAAACGCATCAGGAACCGTTACGGCGACGGCCCCGACCACGGCACCCACGTCTGCACCCGCAAGCGCGCCAGCAACGGTGCCCGCCACCGCACCCACAGTGACGGTGCCCGTGCCGGTGTCGCCATCGGGGCCAACCTCCGCCGGCAAGGCAAAGAAGCCGGCGAAAAAATCAAAAATCAGCGTCACGGAATTTGTCGGCCAGATCAACGCTACACATGTTAATATTCGCAGTGGGCCGGGGCTATCTTATTATGCCATCGGCCAGTTGGCCCGTGGTGATCTGATAAAAGTTACCGGTGAACGCAACGGCTGGTACCGGTTCGCCGCGCCGGCCGGAGCACGCTGCTATATTGCCCGGCAATTCGTGAAACTCGGTGCCGACGGCTCTACCGGCACCGTAACCGGCAGTTTTGTCAATGTGCGGGCCGCCAGTGCATTAACCCCAGCCAGCAATTATGCCGTGGTAGATCTCTTAAATACGGGTTCTGCGGTTTCGGTTACGGGCCAGACACCTAAGTATGATATTATCCGTGCACCCAAGGGAACGGGATTCTATATTCTGGCGAAGTTTGTAGCGCCGGCACCGGCCGGCAGTACCTATGTGACGCCGCAACTGACAATGCCCGCGGGCTTCAAGGGGTCTGGCCTGCCCACGGGATCAACTCCGGCGGCCGTTGCATCTGCTGCTACGCCAAGCCCTGCTGCCAGCGGTGCAACAACCACGACCCCAGGCACCGGTCTTTCGACTCCGGTTCCGCCGATTTCCTCAAATGCTGGCACGTCCAGCGGAGTTGTGCCGGCTCCGGCTTCGCCCCCTATGCCTGCCACGGCGAACAACGCGCCCGCCGCGCCATCCAATACGGTCAACATGCCCGGGGCGCTGCCGGCACCCGTTAAATTCAGCACCGATGCCTTCAGCACCTACAGCCATTTGACGCGCCAGATGCAGGCTCAATTTAACAAGCCCATTATGCAGCGCCAATTGCAGCCGCTGTTGACGGGGTTTGAGAATCTCATGAAAAAGCCGCATTTGCCGCACTCCGTTATTGATGGCAGCAAAGCGCGGATTAAACTGCTCAAAAAGCAGATTGCCATTCAGGAAATTGTCGCCGCCTCGCAAAAGCACAGGCCACTGAAGGCTGTCCTGGCCCCGTATCAGCAGCAATGGGAACAGTCGCAGAGAGAACTTGCCCAGGCGGAGGCCAAAGCCCCTTACATCGCTTACGGAATTCTCAAGACCAGCACCGTACTGAAAAAATACGCTCTGATGGACCCCACAACCGGCCGCGTTGTGGCTTACCTGGATCCGTCGTCAAAAATCGACATCTCAAAGTTGCTGGGGTCGTATATTGGCGTTAAGGGTGAAGTGGTCAGCAATACAGGGGTCGTGGTGCACGTTATTAAAGTGACCGCGGCTACGATGTTCTCCCAACCGCGCGCCGGGCAGTGAACATCAGTTACTGTTTGCGGATTCATCCCAGGCGTGATTCAGCGTCAGGATCAGCGGCAGCGTAGGAAGTGGTGATAAAAGTGACGGACAGCTCTGATATTATTTATCCCTTGTTGGATGCGTTCAAAATTGAACTGCCGTCATGGGGTTTTGCCGATACCGGCACCCGCTTCGGAAAGTTTTTTCAGGATGCCGCCGCCGGGGATATCGGCGAAAAACTTGCTGATGCCGGGCACGTGCATCGATTAACAGGTTCATGCCCGACGGTGGCGGTGCATGTTCTCTGGGATTTTAAAAAAAATCAGGATCCCAGCGAGGTGGCTGCTCTGGCGAAACAGCATGGGGTGGCCATCGGATCCATAAATCCTAACGTCTTTCAAAATCAGGAATACAAATGGGGCAGTATTACAAATCGCTCGGAGTCGATCCGGGCGGCGGCTGCCGAGCACCTTCATGATTCGGTGAAAATTGGCCGGGCTGTGGGAAGCCACTATCTCTCGCTCTGGTTTGCCGACGGGATCAATTATCCGGGGCAATCGGATATTATTGCGCGAAAACATTGGGCTTCTGAGGTACTCAAGCAAATTCACGGCCAGATGCCCCATGACATGACCATGCTGGTGGAATACAAACCCTTTGAGCCGGCATTTTATGCCACGGATATTGCGGACTGGGGAATGGCCGCACATTTTGCCCGCGCCGCCGGCCCGCGGGCCAAGGTGCTCGTTGATACCGGCCACCATTATCAATCGACCAACATTGAACAGATTGTGGCGTGGTTGCTGGATGAAAATCTGCTGGGCGGCTTTCATTTTAACGATCGCAAATATGCCGACGATGATCTGACCATGGGCTCCATTGATCCGTATCAGATTTTTCGGATTTTCCATGAAATAGAGAACCATCGTTTCCGAACCGGGGAATTGCCGCCGATTGCCTATATGGTGGATCAGAGCCACAACCTCAAGCCCAAGATCGAAGCGATGATTCAAACCGTGGATATAGCTCAACAGCTTTATATTAAAGCCTGCCTCGTGGATCGCAAGGCGCTGGCTATATCTCAAGCCCAGGAAGATCTGATACAAAGCGAAAATATTCTGCGCGAGGCGTTTTTTACTGATGTTCGCCCGCTGATCGCGGATTGGCGTAAATCGCGTCATTTGCCCGCCGATCCATTGGAGGCACACCGCCGCAGCGGCTATGAAGCCAAGGTGGCGGTGGAGCGTCGGAAAAAATACGGTTCCAAAGGTGGCGGCGGCTACGCCTGAGGTGCCAACGCGTCTTTCCGGGAACCCTGTTCGGGCCTAACTCGGAGCATTTGCCATGTCTGAAACAATTCCCTCCCAGGAAATTGAGGGTAAATGGACCGCCAAAACATGGGGGCGCTTGGCGTCTTTCGCCAGTGGACTATCGGGATTAAGTTTTCTTACCGGCGCCGCGCTATTTCTGTTTCCGCCGGGAAACCCTCTCCACGGGGCAGCCCTGAATGGGCCTGTCCTGGTGTTGGCAGGTATTGCGACATTGAGCGGTGGGGCGGGCATTTACGGATTTAATCGCTATGCGGCCTTACATCCCGACGATTCGTTCATCGCCTTGTGGACCAATGTGCTATGCCGGGTGCTGGCAATGGTGGAACTGCTTTCTTTTGCAACGGTCTTGGCGTGGCTCATACTTCATTTCATTGGCGTACCGACCTTCAGACCTTTCCATCATTGAAGCGGCTAAACAATCTTAATTTGCAGGCGTGACAAAGCTACCCGTACCCGTGCAGCTTTGACGTACAACTCCACCCTCAAAAGCCCGCTTCATCATTTGCCATCACTGTACCCGAATGCGAATGTTAATGTTACGCGTAAATGGCGCTATTTCCCTGTGAATATTTTTCCTACCCCTTGGTTTATCAAATCTTCAGCGTCGTCTTCATGAATAGCTAACAATTATCTGGATAATGTACGCTCTTCGTGGTTGTGTCGCGGCAGAGTTGCCAATCGCTGCCGCGGTTGTTTTGAGGCTCTTTTTAAGGAGATCAGGTTATGGAAGCATGGATCGGCAGGATATCGAATCAATTCGGTAAGCGGGCCTTTGTGGCAGCACTTTTGGCCGGAGCCAGTCTGGCGGGAGCGGCCCTGGGAACCGCATCAGCAGCGACACCGGCGAGCACAATGACTCCCGGGCAGGTGCAGGCGGAATTACAATCCCTTCAGGCCCAGGTAGCGGCGCTGAAAGCCAAAGAACAGAAAACCAGCGACAGCGTGGAAAGCGCCGCGCAGGTTAAGGCCATTGTTCAGGAAGTGCTGAACAATTCAAAGTCCCAGTCCCAATCTATGGGTAATCAACTCCAGGCCGGCTACGACAACGGCTTTTTTATCCGCAGTCCAAATAAAGCGTTCAGCTTGACCGTCAATGGTTACCTGCAATTCCGATACAGCTATGCCGGATCGGAAGGGCACGCGCCCAATACAAATTACAATACCAGCGGATTCAATTTCCGTCGGGCTCGCCTGATACTGTCCGGAAATGTGTTCAAGAATTTTATCTACTGCATTTCCGGTGATTTTCAAACAGGAATCTCCGGCGCGACGGTTGGCAATAACAACGCTTTTGCCATTCTTGATACCTGGGCCGGCTATAAATTCAGCCCAGCGGTTATCGTACGGGCAGGTTCAATGCTGGTTCCCTTTACCCATGTGGAGTATTTCTCATCGGGCACAGAATTCCCTGATTTCGCGGTTGCTGAGGCTCCGTTTGATCCGGTGCGTTCTGACGCGATAGATCTTGAAGGGCAGATTATTCCTCATACCTTCAATTACGAAATTCAGATGAACAATGGCTCGACGTCCCAGGACAACGGCAACGTTGGCCCCGGTGGGCACTTCGGGAACCGTCCGGCCGTCTATGGTAGAGTCAATTTTGCCCAGGGCGGGCGTATCTCCGATTTCAACGACTCACCGGATATTGAATGGCACAAGCACCTGGCGTGGTTAATTGGCGCCGCCGCCGGGTACGAATCGCAAAATCCGTTTGCTTCATTCACACCGGGGAGCACCACTGCTCCGGCGGGTATCGGTACTTTGAACGGTAATTTGACGCGCTTCACGGTCGACGGGCACGCCAAATACCGTGGGTTCGCGTTTAATAGCGCCCTGTATGCCCAGAACATTGATGCTGCTCCCGGAACAAGTCTGGTAGGCACGGGACACAGTTCCTTGTTTGAAACCGGGTATTACCTTGAAGCAGGCTATTTTCTGGTACCGCACAAATGGGAAATCGCCGGGCGGTATGGTGAACTTATGTACAATCGCACCAACCAGCACCAGTACGAAGCCACCGGTGGCGTGAATTATTATATCTTTGGCGAAAATGCCAAGATTCAAGCCGCCGTAACGTATGTGCAGGATGCTCAGTACACCAATTCCAATTTGGGAACCACGGCTGGTTCTAACGACTGGATCGGCCAGGTTCAGTTCCAGTTCAAGTTCTAACCCAATTTGGGGTATGGAATTCCTCTATTCCACTGTGCGCGGGGCTTGGCTTTTAGCCAAGCCCCGCGCTGTTTTTCAGGCGTAACTGTGGATTCAGTATTTACAGTAAATTCAGAACATGCAGTAATTGCAGAATGTGCAGTACATTCAGAGTATGCAGTGATTTCAGATTTGCAGTGGCCGAAAGGTGTATTCGTCCAACAATATAGCAGCGCCAGCGCTTCAATAGCCTTCCAGATTCCAGATTCCAAGTTCCAGGTTCCAGATTGCAGATTCCAGCCGCCGTTGGCGAGCTTGTGAAGCGGAAGCTATTTCAGCTCCACGCTCCAATAGGCGTGGTCGAGGAAGTGTTTCCATGTGGCGTATTTGTCGGATTCCAGCCGGACGTTGATCACCGGGTTGCGCCGGGGTTTAATCGGTGGCTTAAGCAGGTGCATACCCGCCTGATGTGGCGTGCGGCCGCCCTTGCGGGCATTGCAATACACACAAGCGCATACCAGATTCTCCCAAATGGTTTTACCACCCAGAGCGCGCGGCACCACGTGGTCCAGTGACAGTTCACTGGTGGGAAATTTGCGACGGCAATATTGGCACGCCCCGTGATCGCGCGCGTAAATATTGCGGCGGTTAAGTTTTACGTCCTGCCGCGGCAGGCGATCATAACCCAAGAGCCGGATAATGCGCGGCACGGCCAACTCATAACGCACCGTGCGGACAAAGTCATGACTATCACGTTCAAATTGCGCTTTAAGCTGGGAAATTTCCGTCCAGGATTCTATGTCGTAGGAAAAATAATTGCCGTTCTCAACGGAAATGACTTCCGCGATATTCTTACATAACAGAGTGAAGGCCCGGCGGGCATTGACGACGCGAACCGCCATATACAGGCGGTTGAGTACCAGCACATTGCAGGATAAGCCGGAGGGTGGATAGGTTTCTGCCACGGCAAAAACTCCGCATCAGCGCGGCTGGTTCTCCTTGGCGGCATTCCGGTAAAAAAAAGCGACAGGCCTTTCCAACCGGTGCCTGGCCGTTGCAACCGCAAATGCGGCCGCAAAAGTCAGGAGTTCCAGCCCAACGTCTGATACATTGTCATCGCAAGGGGCTTTATGTTCAAGCGCGCACAAGTTATGTGCATTCATTTATGCACCCGGCAGCGTTTTATCCGCCGGTCGGGCGGCGGGCGCGGCGGAACCCGCGTACTCAAAGAATGTACGGTAATTTTGCCGGAAGTAGCCTGCGCTGTAAGTCTGGGCGGCGTTAAGGACGATTCCAATAAGGTTCGCCCGCACTTGCCGCAGTTGTTCACGGATACGCCCGACCGTGCCGCGGGTAATCATGCCGGCACGAAGTACGGCGATCACGCCATCCACGCGTGATGCAAGGTTAATGGAATCGGCTACAAACGTCAGCGGAGCGCCGTCAAAAATGATCATATCAAACTGGGTTTTCATCTGCGCCAGCACATCGGGAAATGCGCGGTGATCGGTCAGTTCCGTCGGCAATTTTGACCGTGATCCGCACCCCAAAACATGCAGGGCCGGCACTTCCGGTGACTGGGCAATGGCTTGGTCCAGCATAGCGCGGCCCGCCAGAACATCGGCTAAACCGATTTCCGGCACAAATGGATAAACGCTCTGCAGGGTGGGGCGGTAGAAATTGGCGTCTACCAGCAGCACTTTCATATCGCTGATGGCAATGCTGTTCGCCAGATTGCTGGCCACCGTGCTGGCTCCGCCACCTGGCGAGAAGCTCGCCACCAGCAACGTTTGGATGGGCCGGTCTGAGGCCGATGCCGCCAGTCGCCCGCGAATTTGCCGAAACGACTCTGCCGTCATGGAGGCCGGCGAGTTACGCACACTCATCATGGGACTGCCGGTTAACAGGGGATCATCGGCATGATCGGGGATAAAGCCCAGCAGAGGCAGCCGCATGACACCGGTGACATCACGTGGGGTGTTAACCCGGGTGTTGGTAACTTCCACCAGATACGCCAAACCGAAAGACAGCAACAATCCGAAGACCAGACCACCGATAAGGAAATGGTAGATCTTGGGGAAGGACATTTTCTTGGGGGCAATGGCGGAGTTGCGCAGTTGGACCTTGGATTCATCAATGGTGCGTTGCAGGTTCATCATGGTGCTGCGATCAATGAGGTGATTAAGCAGGGTTTGATTGGTTTTCAAAGTGGCCAGTAGACTGTCGTATTCTTGTACGGCGGCATCTAAGTCGTGCACCAGTCGTTGTTCCTGCTGCACGCGGCGTTGCGTGGACGCCAGCATCGCTTCCGCGGCCTGCATACGTGTTTGTGCGGCCTGCTGCATTTGCAGCCGGCCGCGGACTGTGAGCCTCTGCTTAAGTTGATCAATTTGCCGTTGCAGACTGGCCTGCCGGATTTCCAGAGCGATAGTGCCGCGATAACCGGATCCCAATGTTGTTTTGGAAACGACAACGGATTGCTTGAGATCCATAAGATTAAGCTGCAATTCCCGCAGATTTTGGTCATTATCAACCACTTGCTGCATTTCAGGAGAAAGCTGCAAGGTGTTGTTGGCAACTTGCGACTTAATTTGGGCGTATGCTGCCTGTGCTTCCTTGGACCGAATTTCAGATCTAATTTCAAACGTGTTAAGCGTGGCCAGTGTGTCGGCCAAAACGGTATGTTGTTCAATGAGGCCGGGAACGTCATGCGCTACGCGGAAGGTTTCCACGCGGGCTTGCAACGCTTCAACCTTAGCCTGCATGCTGGCTTCGGCTGCGGCCACGCTTTGCGCTTCGCGCGAAAGCTGAGATCGTTCCTGATTGCGCACATAATTGAGATAAACGTTGCTGACGGCATTGACCAGATCAGCTGTTTCGTGCGGGTGATGCCAGGACAGGCTGACTTCAAACAAATTGGTGTGGGGGATAGGTGCCACAACCAGGTCTTTCCGCAGGTAATCCATGGCGTCTGAAGAATGGGCAATCAACCAGGAGCTTTTTTCCGAAGGCACTTTGACGCTTTGTTGAAAGGCATTGGTCTGCAACGCGGTTTGCAGCACATCTGGACTGCGAACCAGTACCACCTGACTGTTGATAAATCGGCTGACTCCGGCGTCGACGGCGTACCCAGTGTTTTGGCGGGAGTTCAGCGGATTTGGCAAATTGGGCCGCACTTCAAAAATCGAGTACGCGGTCCAGCGCGGATCATACTTCCTGAATGCCAGAAACAATGCTGCTCCGACAATAAGTCCCAGCAATGTGCCGATAAGAATCAGCCACTTATACCGGCGCAGGATATAACCCAACTTGGGCCCGGTTGACAGGTTATTTTGATCCGGCATTGATCCGGCCAAGGCAAGCGCGTTTGATTGCGTCATGGTATCCCTTTAAAAGGCTCAAGACGAAAATTACATACAACTGAACAGAGTTGAAGCTCTGTATGCTATCTTTATACCCGGTTTTACGCCCGAGGCAAGCGTAAAAGAAACTCTTTGCTAAAAAATAACGGCCTATAAAGTAGGGCGTCCGCTCCAAGTCATCCTTGGATTTTTTTCAGCAACTCCTGCGCTCGAGACAGAATCGGATCATGCGTGCTTTCGGCCAGTTTAATTCCCGTTTTGAGAATTTCTACTGCACGAGTTTTATTTTTCTGGGCCACCAGCACCCTTGCCAAATGATAATAAGCGGTTGCCGGAGGATTATACCGCAGGCTGTGATCCAACGCTTCCGCAGCACCCCTAAGATCGCCGTTTAAAAAGCGTATCCATCCCAGCGTGTCCAGCACGTCGCCATTGGCCGCATACCGGCCAGACCCCGCCTGCTTAGTAAGCAGGGCGTTGCAGCGTTCGGCATACGCCAAGGCCTTTGCCGGCTCATGGAGCTTAACGGCCAGCAGGTACGCCAGGTTGTTGAGAATCGCAGGATTATTCGCATTGGCTTTCAGAATATCCAGGTAATAATCCCGGCAAGCCGTATAGTTTTTGAGTTGATAGCATGAAAATGCAGCAATTTCCAGCGCCGCATGGCTAATCGCCGCACTTGGTTTCGCGGACAGTGCCGCTTTAGCCGAAGCTAATGCAGCCGAATTTTGTTTGTTCGCAAATTGTACGACAGCTCGCGCTGCATCCAGCAGGGGCCTGCTAATTTGCGAATTGGAATCCATCGCATCGATGGATTTAATAATCGCATCCAGCTTGCCCGCGGGCTTAAAAGCGGATTGATAGGCGGAAAGAACGGTGAAAAATTGTGCAGGATTTTCTGCTGTGCGTTCCAAGGCCTGGGAAAAATCTTTCGTCGACGCCGGGAAATCATGTAGTTTGGCGTTGGCATCTGCCCGTTCCAGGTACAGTTCCACCGCACCCGGTGAAACCGCCAGGGCTTTGGAAGCGACACCAATCGCCGTATGCACATCCCCTGCGGCCTCCAGTACCTGCACATAGACGATTGCCGCGGCAGTGCTCTGATTGGCCATCTGGAACGCCCGTTGAGCGGTCGCTACCGCCCGATTTTTATGCCCGGTTAAAAGGTCATAGCGTGCCCGGAGCATGACCCATTGCGGACTTGCTGGGAAAGCCTGATGCGACTGAGTCAACAGCGTATTGAGTCGACGCATCGGTTGCAGCGTTCGCAAGGAAGCGGCGGCATCGCTGGTATCGGCCGGTGTTAGTGTCAAATAACGCTGTGAAAGATCAAACAGCAGGGTGGCCAATTGCAGTCTGGCCGCCTGATCTGTCGGAGCAGATTTCAAAACGGAGTTGTATTGATAAACGGCCTCGGCAAATTGTCCCGCACCGGCATACGCCTGGGCCAGCAGTTGTTCGGCCGCCAAATCCGACGTATCGGAGGTAGTCAGCAACTGCAATTCAGTGATAGCCCTGGCATACTGCGGTCTGGGCGGTGAAAGCAGTAACGTGGCCATATCATAAAGTGCATGCGGATCATGCGGATTAAGCGTCAGCGCCTGCGCTAGGGCTTTTTTGGCGTTATCCTTATGGCCCGACTGCAGATAACCAAAGCCTTCCAGAACCAAAGCTTCCTCGTCTGCGGGATTTTTGGCAAGAATTCGTTTTTGCAGCAACGCGATGCCTTTGGCCGGATTGCCCGCACGTATTAGCGTTTCCGCATAGCGCAGGGTGATGGTGCGGTTGTCTGGTACAGAGTCATACAGGCCGGAATATTGTTTTAATGCCAGCTTAAACTTACCGGCGTTAAAGTACATATCGCCTAACCGTCGCTCGATGGTATGGCTCCCTTTGGGCTGATCTTTCAGTGCGGCGTTATACACTTGAACCGCCTGATTCAGGTTGCCCGAATTCTGGTAAAAATCTCCCAGCATCAGCCGGCCTGCAAATGCGATAGTCTTGTTGGAGTTTTCCGCCAGAGATTCAAAAACCTGCTGGGCGGCGGCTGTATTTTTTTCCAGAACGTACAGCTCGCCTAATTCTCTGGCCAGTTGCAGATTATCTGGCTGACTCTTACGTGCTTTGAGCAACAGAGCTACTGCACGAGATGGTTCTTTCGCCCGCACATACAGCAGACCTAATCGTGCAATATTATTTAGATCCGTGGGGTTCTGCTTGTAGATGGCCAGCCGGCGCGTGATTTCCGGTCCCGGCTTGCCGTACAAATCCATAAATTGATAGTGCCAGTTTTCCAATTGGCTATCTTGCGGATAATACGCCAAGCCCTGATTTACCAGATCCCTGGCTCGCTGAATATCCGCCGGCGCATTGGATTGCAGATAGTATTGCACCAAGGCCGTCAGGGCATCAAGGTCGTCCGGCTTGGCTTGCAACGCCCCAGTCAACGCGGTTACGCCATCGCGCACATCTCCCGAGGAAAGTAAGGCAATGCCGTAAAATGTTTTGATGTTGGCATCATCCGGATGTTTTTTCAAAACCGCGGAAAGTGTCTTGGCGGCGCTGGCGGAATTTCCTTGAGCAATTTGCAGTTGTGCCCGCAAAAAGGCCCCCTGGTAGCCGTCGGCGTTCAGATCGGCCCCGCGACTTGCCAGTTGACTGGCAAGTTTGAAATTCTTCTGGGCAATCGCCACGCGAAATTGCGCTTCGAGAACGCGCGTATTATTTGGATGGGCTTTGGCCAATGGAACCAGCACGCTGGCGGCCTTAGCGTTATTGTTGCTGGAGAGATAAAACCGGCTTAGCAGTAGTCCCCGCTCCAGTGGATCAGATAATTTGGCAATCGCGGCAAGCTGGGCCTGCTGGGCCGAAACGCCGGCTACGGATATTTGGGCGATGTTGCTGGTTAACGGCCCCATGGCGACGGTTGGCATGGGCGACTTTGGATTTGCTAACTGATCATTGATCAGAATAAACTGCAGGTTGGTAGGCGCTATCCGCAAAGCATTTTTGATCAGCGCCTGCGCCGCAACACGCTGATGCAGCCCGGCCATCGCTGCGTAGGCAACGGTGACAACCCGCGGATCCCCGGGGGATTGCTTCAACCACGGAGCCATCGCTTTTTCAGCCTGCGCATAGTGCTTTTCCGCCAAGTCCAGGCGGCCCTTCAACTGTGCCAGTGAAAAGCTTTGATTGGTGTCAATGCGTGCCAGAAGCCGTCGCAATTCACTGCGGCGATTCAGATTCGCCAAAGAAAGAGCTTCAATTTTTAATGCCGCGAGATTTTTGGGATCACTTTTCAGCACAGCCTGTGCCGTGGCCAAAGCCTGCTTGGGATTCTGTTGCACCATCAATTGCGCTCGGGCCAGGGCCACACTGGGTTGGCCGGGGAAGTATTTTTGAATCTCATCGAACACGCCCAGCGCCGATCCGGACTGGCCGCGAATCTGATAAATCTGGGCTTGCAGTTGTTTTTCGGTCAGCCAAAGCGACATATCCTGGGAATTTCCCGGTGAAAGAATGGCGTCCGCCTGGGCGATCCACCGTTGGGATGCGTTCAGACGTCCCTGGGCAAAGCGCAAGCGGGCACGAGCCACATATACCCATGCAGATTGCGGCATTCGCTGGGCTACCCATGCCAGCGTGTCCGAGGCACGCGACAGATCGCTCTTCCTGGCACCCGACCCGCCCGGCGCTTCCATCGCTAGTTGCAGATATGCCCCCATGAGCATCTGATTAATTCGCAGGCTCACACTCTGATTAAGTTCCGGCGTCAAGCCGCCACCGGGTGCCGGGTGCGTTAAGCCCAGTTTCAGATATTTAATGGCCGCTTCAGGTTTATTGGCCCTGCGCAGAAATTCGCCTTCTGCGGCGTAGGCGCTCATATTGTCCGGTCTAATGGCAATAACTTTTTTGAACATGGCTGCGACGCTTAACGGGCTGGCACCGGAAGCGAGCATTTGCTGTGCTCGGGCCTCCAGGACTTTGGCGCTATTGGGAGCCAACTTTTCCGCTGCCGCCAAGGTCTTGGCTGCCTCAGCCGCGTGCCCCGGTACCGTGCGATATATTGCCGCCAGGGAAAGTAAAGCATCAACATTGCGGGGATATTTGGCCGAAAACGCCTGAACAATCGCGATGCCTTTGTCAAAAAGTTTGTTCATGGTGGCGGTGTTGATCAGATTCTGTTCATGTTCCGCCGCCGCCTGCTGCAAATATACCTGTGCCAGAAGCACATGGGGAAGAATATTCTTCTCCTGGAGTTTACAGGCGGTTCGCAAATCAGCTTTGGCCGCTGTAAAACGCCGATCTGTTAATGCAGCTAATCCGGAAACGGAGCGCAAGCGGGCCTGCGCGCGGTCCATATAAGCGGTGATGTCTTTGGGATCCAGTTTTATAACATGCGTTGCCTGATGTTGAATCTGCTGCCAGAGAGCTGAATCATTGCCGGAGTGCACGGCATCCTGATAAAAGGCATTTAAAAGCTTTTTGCGTGCGGATAGCAAATTGGGATTTTGTTGAATCGCGGCGTGCCAATCGCTTAACGCGGCACGGTATCGCTGGATATTCTTTCCGGTGGTCTGAAAATTTAAATCGCCGAGTTTAACAAGAATTTCCGCCGCCTGTGGCAGATGCTCGCGCAACGCCACGACGGCCGCCTGCTGATAAAGTTGCCGCGCCATTTCGGTGTCATTTTTTTTCAAGGCGGCTTTAGCTTCCGCCACCAACCGCGTGGGATTGTTGTTAATTTTGATCAGAATGTAATAAATCCCGGCGATGCCGCCGAATATCGCGATTAGAACAACAATCAGTATTGTCAAAAATCGTGTATTAACCCGTTTAGCCATGCTGTTTCCTTCAAATCTCTCGCGAGAGTTATGGTTTCACAAATCAGTGTTTTTCGCTTTTGACATCCGTTGCGGCCGGTTTTACAGCACGCGTTGCGCTGGGATGCGTTGCGGGTGCATTAAGTTTTTTCCAATTCGGCAGCAACCGTTCAATGGCCGGCAAAGAGGCTCGAATAAACGAAGCAATCGCCTTCCTGGCCTGCGGCCGTGTAGTTAAGCCGCCCGGACCCTCCGCGGTGACTTCGATTTTTGCATCATACCCGTATTTGCTGGTCGTCCGCCAGAATAACTCACTGACCTGCTGCGGATTGGGTGCATATCGTCCGTCTACCTGAAATACATACGCCACGTTGATATATCGTCCACGGTGCTGATCCATACTTAACGGAATTCCGGAATCACTCATTTTGGGGGCATAAAACGAAAGAAACCGCATTTCCAGATTGGAGGTTTTGCCATCGGCATGGGGCACGTGATGGATGGTTATAAATGTGTCATGAATGCGCTTCATGCCGATGCCCGCCCAACACACATTTGGAACATGGGGCGTAGCAAAATCCGTAGGATAATAGTTCAGATTCACGCGCACCTGCGACCCCGGTGAACCGGGCGGCATTTTTGTGTTCACATAGGGGCGTAACAGGTAATGGTGCGTACCAAGTACCTGCACGACTTCTGCGGAAAGGCGCTGATCGACCGCCCCTTTGGGCATGACCCATTGGCCAAGTTTTTTTGGCAGACTCCGTAAAGGGGCCTGGAGTGGCGTATGGAGTTTTTGCAATACCACATTGAACGCATGGGAAGCCACCGTCAAGGATACCAGCCCCGCAACAAGAACGCCTATCGCGACCAGCGGGGGATAGAGTTTTTTAGGTGATGGTGTGCCATTGCTCATGCGCCAGCCTCCTGTCCGGGATGCCCCAGCGGGCCGGTGTCATCCACAAAAAGATGGGCTTCAAATAAATCAATTAACTTCGCGACACCCAGTTGTAACAGCCCCGCGGGAATCAGCATCAGCAGGCCAAGACTTGCGTGCGTGCTGCCGCGTGCCCATTCGGATCCGGCATACGCAAACAGGACCCCCGAGAGCGTCACCCGCAGGGCATTAACAAATATTGCAATGGGCAGAGCACATAATGACAGCGCAAGCTTTTGCCACATGGGGCGATTGGTGGAATAAGCCAACGCCACTGCCAATGCGAAAAATGCTGTCAACATCCGTATGCCGCTGCAGGCCTGCGCAACATTCAGCGACGGCCATTTATCTCCCACCTGGAGGTGAATCTGCGTGGCCTCCCGGTACGCATGAATGCCAAACAGCAAAAGCATGTGCGCTCCGCCGGAGGCGGCAATGGATTGCAGCGGTGTAGTGAGTTTGACATACAACGCCTGGGGCGGATTAATCATAAACAGTAAATAACAGATCGGCAGCCAGAGGATTTTCATCTGCTGCCAGCCCAACAGCCACAAGCCCAATCCAAACAGCACCACCAGCATGCTTAAATCGGAGAATTGCTCCTGTCCGGTAATCCGAAACATTACCTGCCCAAAAACCCCGAACGCCAGCATCGCCAATCCGACATACGCCGGTTGAATCGCTAAATTCCGCAGGGTGTTCCATCGCAAATAGATAAACATCGCACTGATAACTGGAATCAGAAAGCCCTGGCTGAAATTCGGATTGGTGCTCCATACATGCACCAATTGTTCAAAATTGATGCGATACAGTAAATAGAAAAACACGCCCAGAACGGCAATGATGGCAAAAAAATACCCCGGCAATTCACGGTCAGGCGATTTTACAGATCGTATCGATGCAACATAATCATAGCGCAGCGGCTTGGAAAGCGGGGCTGACCCGCGATCGGCTGAGGCGCTGGACGTTTCTGAAGCCGGCATGAGTCATGCTCCGCGTGCAATCCACATTAAATCTGATGCCGTCAACAGGGCCGCCTTTTCAAGAAGTCACGTTCCGTAACGGCAGATGCAGTCCGGAACAGCCAGTCTGAAACCGCGTCACGTCCTGCCAACGCCAGGGATCAAGGTGGTTGAATAATAGTCGGCTGAATGTAGTAGTTTCGATCATACGTAAAACCAAATCCGTAACTGGCGGACAGGCCGTTACGAATAATCGCCAAGGGTGCCGCAAAAAAGTCGGTGCCGACATTCAACGTATCATACGGTTTAAGGAAAATATCCGGCTCCTGGCCGCTGAATATTGCCTGCATATTGACCTGAATGGTCGTTTCCTGATTATGCCCGATTCTGCGAATCAATTCGCAACGCCGCGGAATGGCCAGCGGCCCGAAGTTGCCCGCCGCTGCCACAGCCTGTTCCAGCGTCAGCTTTTGCCCGGTCATGGAATATACACCGGGGCGTCCGACATTCCCCATGACAAAATAAACCGAAGGCTTCAACGGCGGAACATTAATAACATCGCCGGAGTGTACGACAATATTGTAGCGCGGGTCTCCGGCCATTAATTTCTTAAGGTTAATGCGAATAATTACTTCTCCGGCATAAGCCGAAGAAGCGGATTTTTTATGGGTGTTGAAATTATAGGACGCCGCTTGGGTTGTCGCGCCAGTTCCGCCGATGCGCACCCATTGCCCATTGACGTACACAAACCGACCCGCGGTAGCAGTGCCAGGCTGCTCCACGGCTTGATTCAACAAAGATTTTTCCGACGCATTGTTTTGATTTGCCGGTGTTTTGCCATTTTGTAATTGATTGGCAATCTGGTTGAGCATGTTGGATTGGCCGCCGCCTTGAGCACTACTTGTCGTTGTCGTCGCCGCGGTTTTTGGCGTTTCTTTCTCGACTCGTCGAATGATATACAGGTAATCCATGCCTGGTGTCTGCGGCACATCGCCCGCCAGAGCCAAGGCATCCAGCAGCCGGAAGTCCGGCGACATAATGTTGTATGTTCCGGGATGATTGGCCGCGCCGATGACTGAAAATACGCGCCGCCGGGCTTCCGTCAGATCCACATTAACCTGCGGCCCGGGCTGATGAGGCCCGGGGGCGGCCATCTGGCCGCTTTGGATTAACTTGTGGACGATTTCCCGGCGAAGCTGCCGCGTGGTCATGCCGGCGGCATGAATTTCGCCGACAAAATCTAACGTGATGTTGCCCTGCGTATTAATTTGTCGGGTTTGTACAGATTCCTGCCCCGGCACAACGAGTTCAAATACCGAAATGCTTAATACGTCGCCCGCACCCAGAACATAAGGCTTATGCACAGGCTGTAAATCCGCATCTGTTGGCGGTGTGGAATTAGCCCAGGCCCCGGCAGGCGGGTCATTGACCGCCAGCGAATCCAGGATCGGCCATGTGACAGGTTGCACCCGCCCAAATGGATGATCTTTATCAAAGCGCCCAACTTCGGCGGGATTTAAAAATGAATTTCCTAAATTCAGGTAGTCCAGCGGGCTGGTCGTCTGGCAACCGCCAAGTCCCACCAGCAGCCCAGCCATTAAGCCCACTTTGCCCCAACCTTTTCCGATTCGCTTGCCGCGTGTGTTGCAGTTGCGGTTCGCCCGCTGGGTTGCACCACACGAGGCATTGTTCAAAGAATCAGAACCATTACGATCCGCGATGTTCAATGTCATGCGACAACTCTCCGAGTCAGAGAAACAAATTTATTTCATGCCATACAGTTGTGGAACAAATACGATCTTTTGTATTCAAGCCGCCAACCATGTTATTAAAGTATGTGCCGAAACCCAAATATCCACAAGTCCGACGGTCGGATTCCTGTTTTTTCGGCACCAAGCTTCAACTCCGGAAACCCGCTTAACTGTGAATGTTCAAGCGCTTTGGGTCTTCTGTCAAGAGACGGCGGACCGCCCGCGCAAGTTTCTCTATATTTTATCGGCCATCCCGGCCCAAAAGTATCAACAAACCGGATCAAATGTCCCGGAGTATGATCATTAGCAGTAAATCCCCATCAGAGTCTTTGATTTTGGTCCTTATTTGCCACTGGGCTGGAGAATCTGCCGAACAAAATCAGCACGGGCGGCCTTGCGGGCTTCCCCCTCCATGCGCTTTCCAAGCAAACGCTGCAGGTGCGCCGGCTGCACGGTTAAAAATATCTTGTTAATGGTGTCAATGTCCAACCCCGCAACGCGCTTCATCGCCACGCCCATGCGCAACGGCGATAAAAAATAGAGTGCCTCTTCGGTGGTCAGCAAACGGGCGTGGCGTAACATGCCTATGCCCCGGCCGATTTTATCATCCACCACCAGTGGGCGTTCATGTTCCAGAATCGCCCGTGCCGTCATCTCCGCTTCAATCATCCGGGGAATCACCGAATCACTGAATTCAGCAAGAATTTCCTCTTCGGAGCGTCCTAATGTGGTCTGATTACTGATCTGATAAAAATCTCCCACGGCTTCTGTGCCTTCGCCAAACAGGCCGCGGATCGCCAAGTGCATATCCCGTGCCGCCTGAAATATTTTTTCAATTTCGCCGGTGAGCTTCAACGCCGGCAAGTGCATCATCACCGACACCCGCATGCCGGTTCCGACGTTGGTCGGACATGCCGTGAGATAACCCCAGCGCTCATGAAAAGCGTAATCAAGCTGCTGCTGCAACAGATCATCCAGTCGGTCCGCTTCGCGCCAGCATTCCCGTAACTGAACACCCGATCGCATCACCTGCAGCCGCAGATGGTCCTCCTCATTGACCATCACGCTTAAGGACTCATCTCCGGTAATGACCACCCCTCGGCTTCCCTCACCCGACGCCAACTGCTTGCTGATTAAATGCCGTTCCACCAGCATCTGTCGGTCGGTATCCTCGGTTTTATCAACCTCAATATATTGCAGATTCGACAGCCCGGGCAGTGCGGTCAGTCGCTCGCGGCATAGGCGGTGCAGTTGCATACGCTGGGAACGATTGGCCTTGCTCATAAACGGAAACGCCGCCAGATTACGTGCCAGACGCACCCGCGAACTGATGACAATATCGTTATGCGGCCCTTTGGCGCTAAGCCACTCACCAGGTTGTTTAGCTAACTCATCAAAAATCATCGCTTTTACCGCCTGAATTCCATTTTCTCGGGCGTCCCGTCGGCGCCACGACACACGTCAATATACATCAAACTGAATTTTCCAGACTTTTAATCTGGTCCCGCAATTTTGCGGCTTTTTCATACGATTCCATCTTTAATGCCTTGGCCAGTTCACTTTGCAGGCGTTTTAATTCTGTACGCCGCAATTGGACCGCATCGGGTTCAACCGGCTGTTCTATCGGTCTGCGGCTACGGCGCGGCGGTGTTTTTCCCGTATGATGTTTGGATCCCTGCTGGGCTTTTTCAATCACGGCGCTAAGCAACTTTACGAAAATGTCGTAATCTTTCTCGCACCCCAGCAGGCCAGTGTCCTTGAATTCCTGCCAACTCATGCCGCAATCTGCACAATGCGGAGAACTGCCCAGCACCAGTTGACTGCTGGCTGCCACAAATTCATTGAGTATTTCATTTAACGGCAGATGTTCTTGCGGGCTGTATCCCGCGGCGATGGCGCACTGTTCGCATAAATCCAGCGCAACAACAGATCCGTTGCTTATTTCCTTGATGTGTACCGTCGCCGGTTTATTGCATCGATTGCACATCATACCGCATTACCGTCCCAAAAAATGTCTCTGCCGCGAATCATCTCGCGACAGCCTGCAATCCCACAACTGATCCTGCGTACTTGGGCAAACCCCAATCGTGCCTTCCACAGCCACCACAATATTAGGTGGCTCCGTGCTGCAATTCAAGCGGGTTTCAGCGGTTTTGGTCATGGCACCAATAATTCCAATAAGTATACCCCCCGCAGGGCGGCGTGCTTTTTGCCCCCTGCGGCGCGGCTCCAATACCATCCTCACGTGCGCCGTCGTCGCGCCGCCAGGCGCCAAGCACCGGATGACAATCCGGTGGTTGATCCAATGCCACCAACCAACCACCGGGTTATCACCACGGTGCTCCATGACGCCCCGCACCGCGCTGCAATAACGCAACGCGATTCGCCGCGGCGATAGCGCAATACGATGCGATGCACTCCGATGCGATAACGCAACGCGATTCGCGAACCGCGTTGCAGTCCGCCGGGAGCACCGGATGATAATCCGGTGGTTGATCCAATGCCACGAACCAACCACCGGGTTGGACGAGGAGTTAGGAGTTAGAAGTTAGAAGCTAGAAGACGGCGCGAGCTGGCAGGTTTATCCTGCCGGGAAAAATGGTAAAGCCGCAGCGCTTCCAGAAAATTCTAACTCCTAACTCCTAACTTCTAGCTCCTCCTCCCAGTCACCACGGTGCTCCATGACGCCACGCGCCGGGCTGCCAAAAATCACGCCGTCGCAACCTGGCGATTACTTGGACAGGCTACGGGTGCCATTATGCTGCAGAAGCAGC
>JAJZDN010000043.1 GCA_021805985.1 Planctomycetota bacterium
GCGGGATATTACTACATTCAGGCAGGCAACGGCTCGGAACATTTACTGCTGATCAAAGTCTACCCCAGATTTACCTTTGATTCTCTGGCTGCGGTATCTCTGCCGCTGGAGAAAATCCATGCGGCCATGGTCCAGTCCACCAAGGCTTTTCATTCACAATTTACTTTTGGAATGACCGGTCGTCCCGTGCTGGCCGCGGACGAAATGCGGATTACCACATCGGATAGTGACAAAGCCGAGACGCTGGCAATGATCGTCGTGCTGATCGGCCTGATCCTGATGCTGCGCTCCATCTGGATGGGATTTGCTGCGGGAATCACCTTGGCCATCGCCATAGCCTGGACGTTTGGATTCGCCACGATTTTCGTCGGCGAATTGAATCTACTTTCCACCGTGTTTGTCATTGCCCTGATCGGCATCGGCATGGATTATCTTATTCAGATCATGATGCGCTACCGCCGCGAAGCCCGGCGCTATGAAAGGCAACAGGCGATCTGGGCACGCGTGTTCCGATACGCCGGGCCGCCCATCGCCACCTCCTGCGCTGGAGCGGCTGGCGCATTTCTCGTGGCGTTGACCACTCATTTTAGAGGCGATGCGGAATTGGGGTTAATCGCCGGCGGTGGATTGTTGCTGTGTCTGCTGGCGGGTTACACGGTATTACCTGCCCTGCTGGTCTTATTTCCCCCAAAACTCGGTCAAGTGCAGCCCGCTAAGCGCTATACGGATAATCGCCCCCCGCCGCGCGCGGGTTTGAAAAATTTCCTGGGCCTGGGTCTTTGGCTGGCAATTCTTATCGGGCTGATTCCCTTTGCCCTGCGGCTGCGGTTTGATCCGAATCTACTGGATTTGCAGGCCCGCGGCCTGACCTCGGTAAAACTTGTCAAGGAAATGCCCACATGGTACGCCGTGGTGCTGTCAAAATCCTTGTCACAACTGGCTCCCATTCAAGCCACGCTGGATAAAGCGGCAGCAAATGTCGATTCTTCGATACTGTCTACCAGCAGTATTCTAAGTGCCGCTGCGAAACAGACATATCTCACCGCGCATAACGCGGCGTTGCGAAATATTCACTGGCATGATCCATCGGCGATAGCGACTGGAGACCTTCCCGCCATCGCACAGGCCGCCGATGCCCTGGCCGACACTTGGAGCAAACCCATCCATGGCACAGAGCCAGCCGCCGTTGCCTCAACGCAGGAAGCGGTCGCAACGCTACGAGCGTTTGCGGCAAACTTGAATTCGGCAACCGGGCAGCAACGGGATGTTGCGGCGCAGCAGCTCTCCCGGTGGGAGACCCATTTCAGCCAATCTCTCGCATCTGCGGCGGCGATGCTCACACCTGGTAAGTTGGATATGGCCCGCGTGCCTTTACAGATAAGCCGGCATTTTCGGGCGGCCAATGGTGAGTATGCTCTGTATATTTATCCACGTTTTGATCTATGGGATCAATCGCGCTTGCGGCAGTTCGTTGCTGCGGTACAGGGCACCGCACAAAAGCCCGGCCTGGTGCCAACCCATGTCAATTTAACGGGTATTGCGATTCAACTTTACCATTCCACAGAATCCATTCGCGCAGCCTTTATGCAGACGACCGTACTGGCATTTCTGGTCGTCATTTTTCTGGTGTATTTGGATCTTGGATCCCTTGGGCGCACCGCCATGACTGTTTCAGTGTTGGCGCTGGGATTGCCGATGCTGGTGGGGATCATGGGGGTGCTGGGACTGAAATGGAACTTCGCAAACTTTTTTGCCATGCCGATTCTCATTGGTGCGGGCCACGAATACGGCGTATTTATGATGCATCGTTACCGCGAGGCCGAACATAATCCGCGCCGCATCTGGCGGTTCTGGGATGTCAGCGAAAGGGCGCTGCTGATGTGTGCTTTTGTAACGTGCAGCAGCTTTGGCTTTTTGGGCCTTTCCCGTGACCGCGGCATCGCCAGCCTGGGTGTGATCATGGCGCTGGGAATTGCCTGTATTTATCTGTCGGCCATATTTGTCATACGTCCCCTGCTGACTTGGAGGCTGTCGCATAAAGGAGTATACGCGGCACGTCAGAATTGAAGAGTTTATTGTGCTACCGCGAGGGGCACCGTGTTTTCCGTGACAGCACAGCGAATCATGATGCGTCAATTAGCTCAATGCGGGAGCGTTGAGTTGGCCGCGGGAATGGGGTCTGATGACACGATGCGTTTCGGCCCGTCGCGACTGGTGCTGTTTATGGCACGTGATCAGCGGCGGCCGGGGTTTATAAAGAATGCCGGGTTATGGCGTATACGCACGCCGCAGCCCCCATCGGATCGGCCGTCGCGGATCCGTGGTGCGGCAGAACGGTAAAAGCGCCGGGGTATCATTAGCCGCGTGGATGCCGCAGCACCAACGCAACCTTCGCCGGAGCATTGATAGTGGTGGCAGTTACAGTTGCCGCCAGATGATTGACCGCAGGGACAGAGCGCATTCCATCGCGATGAAACTCCTCATCCCCGTCGCCGCGGTAATCGCCGCCACCATCACCGTAGCCGCGACCATCGCCATAGCCGCGGTGCTCGTCGCCCCCTCCGCCGTAGAAACAGCCGCCGAGGCTTACAAGCATTACCGTAGCTAGAAATGGAATGGCAATAAGTTTGAAACGATTTTGGCACCTCATGATGAGAGTCCTCCATATAAGATAGCCAACCTATGAAACCTACCCATTAATTCCCCTATTGCGGTCATCATGCGGCAAGACCGCCCCATATGCCCGCTGAACCATTATAGCACGCTGCCACCCGGACGTTACGAGACGGGGTAATAATCAAAAAAAGTCCGCTGGCAAACCGCTTACAGGTTGTCAATGTACGCTTGAATTTCTTCCATGGGCAAGGCGGAATTTACCGCAACATATAAAATCATCACACTAAATACTGCCACGACAATCACATCATAGGGAAATTTCAGGAAGCCCAATCCACCCGTCATACTTTTGGAACCGATGTAGTCCAAAAACCATAATCCACCCAGATACGGAAACACCCACCACGTGCTGTTCCATGGCAATGCGGCGATGCTATTATGTTTGATGACTCGCCACAGCAAGAACACCACCAGCGCTGCAGCCACGACTGCCAGGAGAAAACTAAGCGTCGCCACCCCAGACCAGTACACAATAAGGTTAGAAATAATAAAAGTAACGGGCACCAGGATTCGGGCCATGGGCACGCGAAATGGCCGGGCGGTGCCAGGCAAGGTGCGCCGCAGTGAAAGCAATACCACCGGCCCAATGCCGTAGGACAAGACCATCACATCCGAAATTTCATTGACCATTTTATGCCAGCTCGGAAAAGGCAGCATAAATAAACACCCCACGGCAAAGCTTACCACCCCGGCCGCCCATGGCACGCCGAAGCGGTTGAGCCGCTGCAAGGAATTGTGAATAAGCCCGGCTTCACTCATGGCACCAATGACCCGTGAGGAAGTTGTCGCGTAGATAAATCCGGTGCCGCCCGGGGATACAATGGCATCGGCATACAGCAACATGGCAAGCCAAGCCAAACCAATACCGGAAGCCAGCGCTGCCAGCGGACCCGCACCGACGGAAAATCCTTTGGCATGGTCCAGGGCACCCCAGCCATATTTGGTCAAGTCGGCAGGGCTGATCGCCATAACAAATGCCAGTTGCAGCCCCACATAAATGACGATTCCAATTACCACAGATCCGATGACCGCGATGGGAATATTACGCTGCGGCCGGGAAGTTTCACCGGCTAATTCCACGGCCTGCCGAAACCCCAGAAAACTGAAAATAACCCCTGCTGTTCCCAAGGCGGTAAATATGCCACGAAAGTTCGAAGTCATCTGATGGGGTTGTATATGCAGGTTGGCGGTATGGTGCGCGGCAATAAGCAATCCAAAAATGGTCACCAGCGGCACGGCCAGTTTCCACCAGCCGGCCACGGTAGTAATACGCATGACCCATTTAATTCCAAACAGGTTCAAGACCGTAAAAAAGGCGAGCATCAGGACCGCAAAGCCGAAACCGGCGGGCGTCAGGGCGTGATTCTTGGGATATATTAGCCACGGCCAGATATTGGCCATATAACCCAGCGTAGCCAGCACTTCCACGGGTGCTACGGAAACGTAGCCTAAAAAAAGTATCCAGCTCCAGATACGCGACAAGAGCACGCCGTGGCTTAGATGCGGAAAATGCACGACGGCACCACTGCGCGGAAACATCGTCGCCAATTCCGCATAGACCAGAGCCAAAAGCAAAATAGCGATGCCGCCGATCAGCCAGGAGAAAACACTTAATGGCCCGGCCTGCTGCGCAGCTTCCATTGGACCTTTGAGCCAGCCCGAACCGATAATGCCGCCAAGGCTGGCGTACAACAGGCCAATGACCCCTGCCTCACGCCGCAATCCGCTTATCTTGCCTGATGTTTCTGCCATGCCTGCCATCAACTCCTGCGCGACTTGCTCGCTGCTTACCACCTCTTCGGGCCCGTGGACAGCGACGGGGGCGCATCGCCGCGCGCCGCAGCCCAGCTTTTATTCGGGGCAGCCCCGGCGGTCACATTCCATGTGCCACCCTGAAATACCATCTGCTCCGGCAGCCACGGTTTATTAAGAGGTTTTCCATCCAGCGTCGCGGATTGGATGTACATATTTTTTCCCCCGCCGTTGGGTGTGGTAATTATGAAGGTTTTGCCGGGATGCGTCGCGTGCAAGTGGATGGTGATTTTTGCGAAGCGCGGCGTTGTGAGTTCAAAATCCGGTGCACCGGGATCCACCTGATACAATCCAATCTGCGTTAACACGTACCAAGCTGACATTTCACCGCAATCATCATTGCCCGCACTGCCGACCTTACTCCAAGCCATTCCAAACGGCGAATCCGTAAAGGATGTATCGGCGTTTTTCTCCACCCAATATTGACTGCGCCATGGCTGGTGGCAATAGTCAAAAAGATACGGTGCTTCCAAGTCCGGCTCATTCGTGGGATCATATTGACCCGTAACAAAAAAATGCTGCAGCCGGGCCTCAAAGGGCTTGTCACCACCCATCAGCGCGATCAAGCCCTGCACATCCTCCGGGACCAGCCAGTTGTACTCCCAAGCCGACCCTTCACAGTAAATTTGGTAGTTATACTGATCGCGTGCTTGTTTGCTTAAGGGCATCCACGCCCCCTGAGCATTTCTCCCCTGCATGAACATGGTGGCGGGGTTATACATGGAAGTATACTGCAACGCATCGCCGAACAGGATGCTGGCCGTCTGGGACTTATGTAAATCCAACGCCAGGTGCCCCAGCGAGGCGTACGCAATATCGGTTTCCTCCGCCGATGCCACATTGGTATTTATCGGAAAAATACCGCCATACCTCTGGCCGGCCAAGCTCCCATAATCGCGGACCGAACTCAAATCGGCGTGGCCTTTGAGATAATTCGGAAAACATTGCTGAACCATCGCCCGATAGACGGCGTGGATATTAAAGTGGTGCAGCCCCGCCTGCCAAATTTCAGTCAGGCAGTTGGTTAAAGGAAGACCGTTCATGATACCGGTGGGCCGGTTCGCAAATGGCCAGCGATCGATAAATCCAAGTTGCCTGGCCATCTCCACCACCGATTGCGCCATGTCCTGCACTCGCTGCGGCTCAATGATCGTCAACAGCGGCATTTCACTTCGGTAGATGTCCCAACCTGACCAATTGGCGTAAATATGCCGGTGGCCCGCCGGTACATGATGAATTTTATTGTCATAGCCGATGTACCGGCCATCCACATCATCAAACACATTCGGCAACAGCAGGGCATGATACAGTGCGGTGTAAAAAATCTTCCGGCGATTTAACGTACCGCCATGGACAGTAATTACCGCCAGCGCCTTGTTCCACCGGGCATGGGCCTGCGCACGAATGGCGCTGAAACTAAAATGCGGTATTTCTGCCGCCAAATTTTTCTCCGCTCCGCCCAGACTGACAAATGATATGCCAATGCGAACCTTGACCACCCTTGCATGGCTGGATACCGGATAACTTACAAAAGCTCCGATCGGTGGACCCGGAAGACGCAGCTTGGGACCCGTGCCTTTGGAGGTAATGGCCGCGCCGACATTCCGGGCTTGAACCTCTTTCCTGGCACCCGGGGCAATGGTGGCTCCCCGCCAGAGTCCGCTGGTCTTGAATGGCTGACTGAATTTCATAACAAAATAAACGGTGAAAGGTTCATTGGTTTGGCAAAACGTTAAACTCGTAACCGATCCGCTGATAGTGTGGTCGTTGACAACATGAATGCTGGAACCAACCGTGGTGGTTAAGGTGTGGCTGATGGGAACTAAAATATTGGCCTGCTTGCCGGCGGGAAATGTAAATTTTGCCATGCCGCAATGCGTGCTTGCGGCTAATTGGGCGTTAATACCCCATGTTTTCATAAACACCCGATAATAACCAGGCGAGGCTGCCTCCCGCTTGTGGCTGAAATCAAAGCCATACTGCTTGGGCTGCACCTGTACCGGGCCGGTAGTGGCAGTGAAAAACACGTCGCCATAATTCGGACATCCGCAGCCGCTGAGATGCGTCATGCTGAAACCACTGCTATGGTGCTGCTGGTAGATGTAGTAACTATTGACGTGCATATCCGGGCTTAGTTCCACCATACCGAACGGCACGATTGCCCCCGGCACTATATCACCCCCCTGGGCGGTGCCCACAAACGGGTTAACCAATGCGGCTAAATTCGCACCGCAGGCCATGCCGCCGGCCGGTAACATCAGCACCAAACTTACTATCACAGCTTTGGCCGCTGAAGAGAATCGCAAAAACCGTTTGGAAAACACAATCAACCTCATATAAAATAAACTCCTTAACCGCAAGGCTTAAAGCTCTTCCCACCTTGATTGCAATCCGCAAGTTATACACTTGGAATGTGCGAAGACGCAAATGCCGCTTCCCATCACTCGCTAGCGGTACTAAAATAATTTCCCGATTTGCGAGAAAAGAGACAGGACATAACTGGTTTCTGCATTCCTAGACTTGGATCTTCCTGGGCCGTCCTTCGGGGCGAATGGTGTGCTCCAGGTTTAAGGTTAGCGCTGTCTGGCGCAGCCATTGCTCATCACCGAATGGCCGGCTGCGATTTTCGCTGGCCTTCAGTTGAATCAATTCTTTTTTCGTTGGCACCGCGTTGACGGCGGCGGTCCACGGCTTCAAGGCCGGCCGGCGGCCTTGTGGGCCCGCGGACAGCATTTTCCTCATGGCGCGACTATGTTCATCGTCGGAGGTTTGATGGCGCAGCCACAAGCTTCCCCAGCGCCACTGCTGGGCTCGTTTTACTACCCCCGCAGATAAGGCATTGCGTTCCACATGGCGACATACCGTGCCTAGAGGCTCACCGGATTGAACCGGGAACGCCTTGAACCTTCCCTGGTACAGAGGTCCCCCTCTCACCGAACCGTGGGCTATCCGCCAGCGCAGGGAGTGGGTATGCGCTAAGGCACGAAAATAAGCCGTCACCTCATCATCGCTGCGCGGCCAAACCACAAAATGCCAATGGTTCTTCATCAGACACCAGGAAATGATCCGCAAGGGCACGCGCCGGTACGCCTCAAGCATGACTTGCTCAAACGCGGCATAGTCCTGGTCACCATGAAACAGGCTGATGCGCCCCGCCGACCGGTTCAGTACGTGGTAAACATATCCCCCGGGACAATATCGTGCTTTTCTAGCCATGGTGTCATGCTACCGCAGACCACCAAATCCGTCAAACTAGCTACGTCCCCGTTTCGCTGCAGGGAGTAAAGAGGATGGTTTCGGCAATAGTTTTGGCGGGGATGGGGGCGAGGCGCATGAGGGTGCTTTACCACCGGCAGAGCCGGCGGCTTTGTGGGGGAAACGGCGGGTTTTGGGGGGATGGGGTGCGGCCGCTTTTAGTCCTTCATCCGTTTGGCTTGCTCGGCGGCTTCTTCGACGGTGCCGACGTACATGAAGGCGCCTTCGGGCAGGTGGTCCCATTTGCCTTCGGCGATCTCGCGGCAACTGCGGATGGTATCGACGAGTTTTACGTTGGAGCCGCTCTTGCCGGTGAACACTTCAGCCACAAAGAACGGCTGGGAGAAGAATCGTTCGAGCCGACGGGCGCGGCTGACGGTGAGCTTATCTTCTTCGCTTAATTCATCCACACCGAGAATCGCGATAATATCCTGCAAATCTTTGTGCCGCTGCAGCGTCCGCTTGACCATTTGGGCGACGGTGTAATGCTCTTCACCCAGGTAGTTTACATCCATGATGCGGCTGTTGCTTTCCAACGGATCCACGGCCGGGTAAATACCTTTTTCCGCAATGCTGCGGCTCAAAACGGTAAATGCGTCCAAGTGCGTAAATGCCGTGGCCGGAGCGGGGTCGGTTAAATCATCCGCGGGCACATAAATGGCCTGCACAGAAGTTACCGCCCCTTTGGTGGTGGAGGTAATACGTTCCTGCAATTCACCCATTTCCGTGCCCAGCGTGGGCTGGTAGCCTACCGCAGAAGGCATGCGGCCCAACAGGGCGGAAACTTCAGCACCGGCCTGGGTGAAACGGAAAATATTGTCGATGAACAAAAGCACATCGGCGCCGGTTTCATCACGGAAATATTCGGCCATGGTTAAGGCGGACATCGCCACGCGTAGACGGGCACCGGGCGGTTCATTCATCTGACCGAACACCATGACGGTCTGATCAATAACGCTTTTACCGGTATCGCCAATTTTGGCTTCCTGCATTTCCAGCCACAAGTCGTTTCCTTCACGCGTTCTTTCACCTACGCCGGCAAAGCACGAATAGCCGCTTTGGAAGCGGGCCAGACGGGCAATAAGCTCTTGAATAATAACGGTTTTTCCAACGCCCGCCCCGCCGAACAAGCCGGTTTTTCCGCCACGGACATAAGGTGCCAGCAAGTCAATAACCTTGATGCCGGTTTCAAAAATTTTAGTTTTAGGCTCCAGATCCTTAAATTCCGGTGCCGCCTGGTGAATGGATCGCCGACTCTTGGTGACTACCGGCCCTTTTTTATCAATGGGTTCACCCAGAAGGTTAAATACGCGGCCCAGGGTTTCGGTCCCTACGGGCACGGTTACCGGCGAACCGGTGTCCACGACCTTCATGCCGCGGACCAGGCCATCGGTCGAACCTAATGCCACCGCCCGCACCCGCCCGCCACCGAGCAACTGCTGCACTTCACCGGTCAGGCGCATCGATACGCCTTTGCCTGATCCAGCGTCATGATCCACGCGAATGGCATTAAAAATTGACGGCAACTGATCTTCGGGGAAAATCGCGTCAAAGGTTGATCCGATTACCTGGGAAATTACGCCTGTTCCGGCCATGATTGACTCCAACTATTTCTACTTTTGCTTTTCTGTGTTAACGTCAACTTCCAATAAACGAACCGGGATATACATCCGCGGCCCATGAGTTTTCCAATGGCTACTTTAAAGCCTCGACCCCGCCCATAAGTTCCGACAATTCACTGGTAATTTGCGATTGCCGAGCCCGATTGTATTCGCGCGTCAAGTGTTTGATCATGCTGTCCGCATTTTCCGTGGCCGCCGACATCGCCATCATCCGGGCGATCTGCTCAGAAACCGATGCGTCCACAAAGGCTTGAAACGTGGTCGCCCGTACCATCGTCGGCACCAGGCTTACCAGCAACTCTCCGGCGTCCGGTGAATATTCACTGCAAGCATCAAGCCGACTGGGCCGCGATTTGCCCGATTCTTCGATTTCCAGCGCTTGCACCGGCAGCACATCCGCCGCGGTAGCTTTCTGCTGGCCGACGCTGATAAATCGCATATAAACAATTTTGATTGCATCCACCGTCTGGCTGGAAAAATCATCCATCAGAGCTTGGGCAACCGGCAGCACTTCCTCAAACGTGGCATTATCGCTGATGCCGGTGTAGGCGGCCTTGACCTCGCGCCGGGCGAAGCGGAAGTAAGCCGCCCCTTTTCGCCCAGCCACGTGGATATCCACCTGCTGTCCGGCTTCTTCTAACTGCCGGATATTTTGCATCGCCACGCGCAGTATTTGACTGTTGTAACCGCCCGCCAAACCACGGTTACTGGTAACTACCAGAATAGCGGTTCTGCGGCAGGGAGTGCGCCTGGCCAGCAGGGGGTGCCGCTGAAGTTCTGCCGAACCTTGCGCCCCCAGCAGTGTATCTTTAACAATGGCGTCAAGCTTATCAAGATAGGGCCGGGTGCCTTTAGCGCGTTTCAAGGCGCGCTGAAATCTGGCGGTGGCCACCATCTGCATCACGCGTGTGATTTTGTAGATGTTGCGAACCGCCTTGCGTCGCTTAGTTATTTCTCTGGCCTTCGCCATTACAGCACTCTGCCTGTCTTATTCATTACTTGCCTTATCGTTTCGGAGCCGCCGCTTCCCGTTGCTGCGGGGCCTGACCAACTGCCGCGCCCGGCATGGCGGGAAGACCTTCAATTTTCTTGCGGGTTAATGGAGAAACGTTGGAAAAATTTTTGATGACTTCTACAACTTTGGCTTCCAGTTCAGGCGTCAGTTCGCGTTTCTGCGCCAGTTCTGTGCGAACCGCTGCCCCTGAGGCGTTCCAGAAATCGAGAAAATCGCGTTCCCACTGGCCCACATCCTTCAAAGCGACGGTATCCAAAAATCCCTGGGTGGCAGCGTAAATAACCACGATCTGATCGATGACATCCATGGGCTGATACTGCGGCTGCTTAAGGATTTCCACCATTCGGGCACCGCGGTCCAACTGCTTCTGGGTGGCCGAGTCAAGGTCTGTACCAATTTGGGTAAAGGCTTCCAGGGCACGATACGCCGCGAGATCTAACCGCAACGATGCCGCGACTTTTTTATGTTTCATCGCCTTGATTTGGGCCGCTCCGCCGACGCGGCTTACCGAAATACCCACGTTAATGGCTGGACGCACGCCGGCGAAAAACAGATCCGGTTCCAGATAAATCTGGCCGTCGGTGATGCTGATGACGTTGGTGGGAATATAGGCGGATACTTCGCCTTCCTGCGTTTCAATAACCGGCAACGCGGTTAAAGAGCCGCCGCCATTTTCCTTGGACAGTTTGCATGCCCGTTCCAGCAATCGGCTGTGGAGATAAAACACATCGCCGGGATACGCCTCACGTCCGGGCGGCCGGCGCAGCAGCAGAGATAATTGCCGATACGCCTGGGCCTGTTTGGAAAGATCATCATAAACGCACAGGGTTGCTTTACCCTGCCACATGAAGTGCTCGGCCATCGCACAGCCGGCATACGGTGCGATATATTGCAGCGGCGCGGAATCTGAGGCTCCCGCCACCACCACGATGGTGTAGTCCATCGCGCCGTTTCGCTTTAACACGTCTACCACGCCGGCCACAGTTGATTCCTTGCCGCCAATGGCAACGTACACGCAAATAACTTCATCCGGCGTGCCGGCAAATTTCTTCTGATTGATGATTGCGTCAATGGCAATGGCGGTCTTACCGGTTTTACGGTCACCAATGATCAATTCACGCTGACCGCGGCCGATAGGAATCATGGAGTCAATAGCCTTGATACCGGTTTGCAGCGGCTCTTTTACCGGCTGCCGATCGGCAATTCCAGGGGCGATCACATCGACCTTGCGGCGATCCGAGGTCTGAATTGGTGATCCGCCATCAATGGGCTGTCCAAGTGCATTGACCACCCGACCCAGGAGGGCCCGCCCTACCGGCACGGAAAGCAGTTCTCCGGTGGATTTGACGACATCGCCTTCTTTGATGTGCGAGCAGTCACCGAAGATAACCGCACCGACGGTCTCTTCTTCCAGGTTAAACACCTGACCATACATATCATTGCCAAAATCCAGCATCTCTCCGGCCATGGCGTTGGACAGGCCATAGATCCGCGCTATACCGTCGCCGACTTCAATGACTTTACCAACCTGACTTACGTCAAGCCGATCTTCAAAACCGGCAATTTCTTTTTCCAGGACTGATGCTATTTCGTCAACTCTGAATTTCATATTATCACCCTGACGTTACGTCGCCTTGTTCTTCGTTTTTTTTCCAACATTCCAAGGAAGCTGATCCGGCACCCGGATCAGGACTTCAAGCCTGCGCGGCTGGAGCCTTATTAAGTCCGGCCATCATACCGCTGTGCAACTGGGACTTCATGGCCCGTAAGCGTCGCTTTACGGAACCATCAATAAACATATCTCCAATTTTTAACTGTACGCCCCCCAGCAAAGATGCATCCACCGAGACGGTTAAATCAATCTCCCGGCCAAGGCTCCGCCCGGCGGACTCGGCGATACGCTGTTTTTCATCTTCAGCCAGCGGCTGCGCACAGACGACCTCAATGCTTAAGCGGTTGTTGCGGATACGCTGCACTTCGTCAAAGGCCACAGTAAATTCCCGCAACATATCCAGCCGGTCCCGCCGCGCCATGGCTTGCAGCACGGATAGCGTTAAAGCGTTCACGGAGCCGACTACGGCTTGCTCAAGGAGTTTTAATTTCTCGGCGGTATTCACATTGGCGGCCTTGAGGAACCGATCCAGCCGCGGAGCTGCGGCCAGCAAAGCTCCGAGAGATTCCATGTCCGCCTTCACATCCGCCGTCTGACCGGCCCGCTGTGCCGAATCATAAAGCGCAGCAGCATACACCCGCCCGATAGCCATGTATTGCGATTCTTTTTGTTCCATAGAAGTCTATCCAAGTGATCCACAGCCGTGCTGGCGGATCGTTAATTCCCAGATCATTAATTCCCGGATCGTTAATTCATGGTGCCAGCCAACTGAGCCAGCGATTCATCCAGAAGCTTTCGCTGATCATTGGCGTTGATTTCACGGCCGATGATTCGCGATGCGATTTCCACGCTGATATCCGCCGTTCGACTGGCAATATCTGACAAGGCCTGCTGCTTGGCAGCCTCAATATCGCGTAAGGCCTGATCCTTCAGGGCACGCGATTCGGATTCCGCCCGTTGGCGAATTAAATCGGCAGCTTTGGCGGCATCCGCCTTGGCCTGCTGGAGTTGTTGCGAGGCCTGGCGTTGCACTTCCGCAATTTTTTCCTCTAATTGCTTGCGCGTCTGTTCCACTTGTGCCTGAGCATCTGCGGCGGCTTGAATGCTGTCACGAATGGCGTTTTCCCGGCTCTTTAATCCATCAATAAGTGGACGCCATGCATATTTGCCCAATACCGTCAGCAGCACCACAAATATCAGCAAGGTAATCAGGGCCATGCCGGCGTTAATCGACATCAATGAGGCACCGCCACCGCCACCGCCGCCAGAGGTCGCCGCGTGTGCCATACTTGTTGACGCGCCAAGGGCCGCTACGGCACTGACCGCGGCCCACCGCATGGCGGTGGAACGATCAACATTTCGCGCTTTTGCAGATTTGCTTTCAACGCATTTCATGAACACTCACCTTTTTTCCAACCTGGAATACCGATACATCTATACCGGCATGTAACCCGGCGGGGGCAAAATAAGCTCCGCCACCCATCGGGAAACGTCAGTTGGAAGTTTATTAAAGACCACCGTTCCGAATTAGAACGATCATCACCAGCACCAGCAGAAGGAATGTAAATCCTTCAATAATGGCTGCCGCCAGAAAGAACTGCGTGCGGATGGTGTTAATCAATTCCGGTTGACGGGCGGTGGCTTCGCACATGCTGCCGCCGATGGCACCTACGCCTGCACCAGCGCCGCCTACACCGGCTCCGCCGCCGATTAAAGCGCCGGCAATTTCGATGGCCTGGGTTAATTCGTGCATCGAGTTAACGCCCTGGGTCATCACCGCGTGTCCGGTTTGAACTGTTGTTGGATCCATTTGATAAAACTCCTGTTGCCTTAAACCTTCTATAAATTCAGCATCACGCCCCCACACGGGGCGTGTAGTTATTAATGTTCTGCCGACATCGCCTCGGCAATATACGCCGCACTTAACAGCGTAAATATGTACGCCTGCAAAAACGCCTCCAGCAGGTGCAAGGCCTCAAAGGCCGTGCCAAATAAAATCACCGGCACACCCGTAACGGTTCTGACAAAATACCCGCCGAAGGAAAATATAATGCTCACCAGTACCGCCACCACCAGTGGGCCGGACATCATCACCGCGAATAAACGCATACATAATGCCAGCGGCTTAACGAACGTTCCCAGCAATTCCAGCACAAACATCAGTGGCCAGATGACCCATGGAACCCCCGGCGGCACAATATGCTTGAGATATTTTGCAACGCCTATTACTGCTGCCACCGGCCAGGCTCGCGTGGAAGCACCATCAGCGGCATGATGCGTACCGGTAATATCTGCAGCAGCGTGACCCGTACGGATATGCGGCGTGTGATGCCGTCGGGCGGTTCGGATAAATTCTGCCAACCCCGACACGTGCACCGTAAAGAATGTGCAAACTGCCAAGGTCGCGGTGACGCTTAAATCTCCGGTGGCACCGCCCCAGAATTCCGGAATGTGGGTACCGCAGGCTGAATTAAATAATTGAATCAATTCATCAACGGGCAACATTCCGAACAGATCAGCGAACAAAATGAAGAAGAATGCCGTCCATAGATAAGGAGTAAATGTTACCGCCCATTTGCCCAGCATAGGTTCAAAGGTGTCGCGCTGGAGGAAAACCAGTAATGCTTCAAAAAAATTACGAAATCCTGTGGGCACCGGCTTGGTTTTCATCCGCCGAGCCATGGCGGGAAAAATAGCCAGCATCAAACCCGCGGAAAGTAATAGCATTAGAACGTGATTGTTAAAATAAAAGCTCTGGCCGAAAAGATGAAATAAGGGGTAGGGATATAAATTATGGGCAACGGTCCCATTAAGTACGTTGATTTCGGCTAGACCCCCCGGTCTGATGACATTGGGCAGCGTAAAAACCATAACTCTTCAATCCGATTGCGGTTCTCGTTCCGACACCAACCCGCCAGAGCTGATTCGGGCCAAAACTTTTACCAGAAAACACGTCCGGCGTCAATGCCGGCCGCTATAAAAACGTCGCTGTGCTCGGGAGCGATCCACCGTATGTGCGTCATACTTTGGAGTGTTTAATCACCCATGAAGACGCTACGCTTTCAGCAATTAACAGCACAAAATAGAATGCCGCCAACCATAACAACGTCACGGTTTTATGCAGATTCGGCGGTGCCAAAGCAATAACGATGATCGCGCCCAGCGCCACACCCACCAGCCGCGTCATGTTCGCCAGAACTGCACAACGCAGCAGCAAAATCGCGGAGCGCCCGATCAGCACTACCATCGGCAGCACCGCCAGCAGGCCTACCACCGCACTTACCAGCCCGGCCGCCAGCATTTCCCGCATATACAACGGACGATGCAGCAGCGGCATTATCAGCATGGCCACCACCATTGCCGCACCAGTTGCCACCAGCGGCGTAACGGTCAATCCCAACCGCAGCCAGGAATTGGGAACCGGAGGTATTTCCGCCTGATCAGTCATCTGAATCAGTGCCCTTCTTAGAGGCCTCTTGGCCATCCGTTGTGCCGTTTTTACCCGCCGCAGTTTCATCCTGATGCAGCAACATTTTAATTTGGAGATATAAATCCCCAATGACGGCCACGCAGATCATGATGACCGTAGCAATTCCATGCCAGCGGAATGTATGATCCAACCATTGACCCAGCAGGCCAAAAATCAATACCACCGCCAGGAATTCAATTCCCATCGAGGTAAAGCGCCGCAGTCCCGATGCCCGCCTCGCAGGACTTTCCTGCCCGGAAGACGATCCCGAAACCCCAGTCTTTAATTTATTGGACGCATGACGCTCCAAGCGGTCCAATGCTGATTTAGCACCGCCTGTTTTCGTTTCTTTCGTCGGCTCATTTTGTACCATGGCCGCTACCGTCCACCAACTACCCTCCTTTGTACTATTTTTCACAAAGTATGTCAAGCGCTGGAGTTTGAAACAACTTCATCCATTGCTATTCGCTCCGTTGGGATAAACTACGCCTAATAAGTATAGCAAAGTTTGGTAAGGTTATGAAAATATGGCAGCAGTGGGCGGCTTTATTCTGCCCGGTCCCGGCGTAGCGACGCTTCCCAGAATAACGGGACATTGCGCGCCCGTCGCACACGGGATGTTGCCAGGGATGCGTTGCAGCGTCAAAGCGGCCAGGACTGCAAATGACAACGCCTCTTTGGCTGGGTTGATAATGCCATATTCAGAAATGTTGCGCACTTGATAACATTGGAGAACGGTCAGATAGGTCCGCAGACGCTCCACCAATACCGGGTTTTCCGCGCCGCCGCCGCAAAGGATAACTTCCTGCGGCGCTTGCGGCAAATACCGGCGATAACTTTCCGTGATACTCCAGGCCGTAAGTTCCAAAGCAGTGGCCAGCAGATCGGGGCAACTGACTTTTCGGAATTGCTTCATCATGGATCGGGCCAGTGGTTCGCCAAAAAGTTCACGGCCTGTGGATTTAGGGGGAGCCAAATCAAAATACGGCATGGCTTCCAGCTTGTGCATCAGCGGTCTGTGAACCCGCCCCGCCGCCGCCAATCGCCCGTCCTTATCAAACGCCATCTTGCCCCCCGTTGAGAGCTTGACAAAGGCGTCCATGAGCATATTGGCTGGCCCGGTATCAAACGCCATTATTTCCTGCGTTGCTCCGCGCGGCGGCAAATAAGTCACGTTGGCAATACCGCCCAGATTCTGGATACAGCGCGTGCGTTTGCTGTGCGTCAAGAGCAGCTTATCTATCAGCGGAACCAGCGGTGCCCCTTGGCCGCCAACTGCCATATCAGCCGGGCGAAAATTTCCCACTGTGCAAATCTGGGTCAGCGCGGCGATGACCGTGTTGTCGCCAATTTGCAGCGTGCTGCCGGAGCGACGTTGTGATGTTGGAGGCAGATGGCAAATGGTCTGACCATGACTGCCGATGGCAATAATTTTTGATTTGTCCACGCCCGCCTTTTGCAGAATATTATTTACAGTTCCGGCGAATTCTCGTGCTGTAAGCATATCAAGTTCGCAAATTTCCGCGGTGGCCGTTTTGGCCGGTGCCATTACCGCAAGAAGTCGCTTCCGCAATTCGCGCGGCCAAGCCTGCTGATGATGCACCAGCACCGAAGCCTTCAGAGCGTCGCCAGTGCTGCGCAAACGGACCAGGGCTGCGTCAATACCGTCTACGCTCGTGCCGCTCATCAATCCGATATACAACCCGTTGCGAATGGGAATAGATTTCAATTTCGTCATGCGTGAGGTTCCTACGTGCGGGCTGCCAATTCGGCCAGCGTGTGCTTTTTTCCCCATCCTGATTCCAGGTCATAGAACTCCCGCAGCCGCGGACGCTGTAGCACTTCTGACTCATCCGTTGCACGCATGGAATCCGACAAGGTATGGCAATGGTCTGATCCGGCGTGCATAAGTTCTTCGACGGTAATGGTTTCCGGCGCCTTGGCCAGAACATATTTCCTGGGCTGAGAGCCTACCGCCAGGATTAAGCCCGCTTTGGCCAAAGACGAAAGCAATTCTTCCGCCGGTTCCACCGCCAGACCCAATTCATTGGCGGCACTTTCCGCGGTAAGCTTTTTCCCCTCATGGAAACGATGCACCATCAGAATTGCCACGGGTAATATCCACCGGCTATCGGTTAACGTGGTTCTCTGCCCCCGGTTCAGCAGAAAACGCCGCTTGAGCACCGGGAAAAACTGGTTGATAAATGCCACTTCCAGGCCAATAAGCAGAAAATTCCACGTTAAAAATATCCACAGCATAAACAATGGAATCAAGCCCAGATTGCCGTACCATTTGCCGTAACCCGCGACATCATGAACATAAAATCCAAAGCCAAATTTACCTGCCTCCCACAGGAATGTCGCCGCCAGGGCACCAATCGCCGCAGCTCGCCAGCGCACCTGGGCATTGGGAATCAATTTATAAATAACAAATATCAACACCCAGTCGCCGGCATAACTGGCTAGAAGACCAAACGGGGTAAATTCGGCACCGCCAACATGCAACGATCCGGCCAGAGCGATAAATTTAGCCGAGGCAAAAAGCGACGCTGCAATCGCCAGAGGCCCCATGGAAAGCACACACCAATAAAGCGTAAATTTGCGGGGCCACGGGCGCTTTTCCGTGACGCGGTAAATGTGATTGAAGGCATTTTCAATGACGTTCATCAGACTGATCGCCGCCGCCAGCAGCGTAACAAACCCCACCACCCCGGTCCCCGGTGAGCGCAAAACAGTCCGCATTTTGTCAATCTGCCGGATAATGGTCTGAACGATAAATTGCGGTTTGGTCGTCGCCCCGCTGCCCCCCCGGTTGGAAAGCTGCGTTAATCCCAGCCGATGTACCAATGACATTTCTTCATGGAGTATCTGATTCTTGGCCAGCACCAGTGACATCACCACCAGCACCAGCACCATGATGGGCAAAAGGCTGAAAAGCGTGCTGTACGTCATCGCTGCCGCCTGTTGGCCCGTGCGATCATCGGCCATTCGAACGCGCAGAATTTTCCAGCCGATCCGCAGATTAGAAAACCATCGTGAGGCTCGCCCCGGTTTACGCAAATCACTGGATTTATCGGGTAAAGAGGCCGCGACCTCCGGCATAAAATTTCTCCAGACTACTTACCTTCCAAAATCCCGGCCATCGCCGGAATCTTATGTATGATAACCGATACTGCTTAATTGCCGATAACCTTTGATTTAGCTAAATTACCGTCCTCCGCAGCCAGTCGCATGTCGCCAGACGGGGTTGCTACAATACGGCGTAACCGCTGCGACCGGTGGGCGAACCGCCACGTTCGGCTCCCGGCAGCATCGCCGGCTACAAAACAAGGAACGGTATGAGAAAAAAACATTTTTTCAAGCAGGCTTTGGTTCACTGGCGTTCCGATAGTGAGGTTACTTTCGCGTCAATTCTCTGGTTTACCACCATGCTGGGCGCGATGGCGGGGCTGGATTTTTTGGCTGGTGGATCCACCCTCCACCGCACCATCTGGCTGGTGCCGCCTTTCGCCGCCACATTGAGCATATTGGTCCTACTGCCCTCAGCCTCGATCGCCCAGCCGATTCCTGTAGTGGCGGGATCAACGCTTGGTGCCACCCTGGGGGCAGGTGCCGCGATGATAGTGCACGGCCCATTCTTCGCAGTTATTATTGCTGGAATGACGCTCGTTATCCTATCGGTGTTGAGATTGTACCATCCGCCAGCGGTGGCGTTATCCATGTATCCACTTTTGTTGCATCCCGGTGCTCTTTTTCCGTGGGCGGTAGTATTTCCGTTTACATTGGTGGCCGTGGGCAGCGCTGCGGCCCTGAGCCGCAGCATAAAATCCTGGCCCGCTTACCCGCGTCCGCTTCCTGCGCCCCCAGGGCTGGGGGGATCCGAGGGCCTGAATTAAATATGCCCTCACTTGCCAAGGCCCTGCCCGAAACACTATATTCGCGTGGCGGTGAAGAGTAGTACCTGTTTTGAGGGTTGATTGAAAGGCCTTATTTCTATGACCTCGGTAAAAGAACCGGATTCCAACTTATTCCCCGCCTCGCATCGTGCCAATATGGCCGGATATATTCGCCTGCGGCTTAAAGCCTTGGGATTGGCCTCCATCCATGAAGATCACCACGATGGAGCGCTGGACGAATTGGCGGAAGGGCTTCTGGCCAATTTCCGTCAGAAAAGCCGACTGCTGAAAGACTATCGCGTCCCCGTGGATCAGCGCATAGAAGCGTTTTTAAACCGTCAGCTTGGCCCGCTGCCCCAGCCGTTGCGTCTGCCTGCATTAACGTTCAGCCTGAATCGCGCGGGCATTGCCCGTGAATTGTCACTACCCCGTCATGGCGATCATATTGAAAGTTCCTACGTGTCAAGTTATCGCCTGCGCAATGGCGTGCTGCACAATCCGCGCAGCGACCGCCGCACCACCAAAGGAACTTTCCACGTTACAGATTGCGGCCTGCCAGTACCGGCGGACAAAATTGCCGTGCCACCCGCGGTTTACGCGGCCTTATTTCAACAGGCTCTTCAGCCGCCGCGGGAGTTGCTCACACTGCCCTACGCCTCCGACGTGCCCGGCGGCGTAGCGGTCTTCTGCTCCCTGCTGTTACGGCCCATTGTTGTACCGGAAGTGCCAGGCGTGAGTCCTGAAAAAAGAATGGAAATTCATTTTTTCGCTCCCGGCAGCCTGGTCAGCAACCTGGATTTCGTTGAATCCATATTTGGTAACGCCGGCGACCCTGCGTTGCCGGAAAATGATGCCGCCTTGGATGTTGAACACTGGACCGGTCACACCGGCTGCGTGATCTTGGCCCCCCACCTTACGCAATGCACAAAAAAGCAACTCGGCCTGCCCCATTGGGATCATGCCACGGATCGGCAGAAACGCGACGGCATGTGCTGGAAAACGGCGGAAGAGCTGTATAACGGCGGCTCGGCGTTTAAGCTTACCTGCCGCAGCGCCGCCGGCGTGATGGTCACACTGATTGCCGACAACTATTTCGGCTACTGCAAAAAGGAAGTTAAAACTCAGATCAGCTTTGCCGCCAATCTTCTGGGCAACGCCGAAGAGGAACATGCCGGCGGCGCGGTGGCCTTTGCCAGTTACAGCCTGGGCACCGAATACACGCACCGCGAAAAATACTGGAACGGTCGAACCTTTGAAGATCTCGTACGTGATTATGGCACCATCATGACTGTCATGCCGGAAGGTTATGGCATTGATAAACGCTACCCGGACATTATTTACCTGCCCCATGAAGTTCACATGGATTTATATAAACTTCTCATAACGTGGAAAAAGGATGGCAACGAACACCATATTCCTCTGCTGGCGGACAAAATATATCTGACTCCGTCCGGGGAGAAACTCTTTCTTAATAAGCATCCCGGCTCCGAGAGATTCCGTATTGTTGTCACCACCGCTGAAGGAACTTTCTGCCATAAGCCCTGCACAGTCAGCGGAGGCGGCAAAAGCGAAATCAGCAAAAGCCTCGCAGATTACATGATCTATGGTCCGATTTATATCAACAACCTTGAAGCGGACCTTCATGAAGTACAAGCCATTCTCAATAAAGATCATTCCGTCCGCTGGGTGGCCGGAAAGCAGCCCCATGATTATGTCGCGACGGCCAGCCGCCCGATTCTTAGTCCGCGCCGTTCCCTGGGCAGTGTCATTAAATTGCTTACGCCCAGTGCGGATTACACCGATGAATACAACCGCTGGCTGACCGCCATCCCGGTTAATATCCTCGCGCTGGTATTTTTAATTAAGCGACTGTATCAGCCGGAATGGGGTGATAATTGGCGGCATCATTTTTCCGTGGACATTATCAATGGCGAAATGGGCCATGAACTTAAAATGGATGAACGCAAGGCCGCGGGAACGTATCTACGGGTAGGCCTGTTGCCCAATGGCGCGTGGAATACCTTTAAAGTCCGGCAGGATTTTTTTCCCGCCGCCAAGGTGCAGATGGAGGATGACATCACCGCCTCTACGGTGATTCCGGCCCGCCTGTTGCCGTACCGTATCAGCTCCACCGACGCCCCATCGGTTAAACTCACCATTAATGCCGAAACGCGCTTATTCCAGCGACCTGATGACGCGGTTTATCCCGGCTTGGATAAACAAACCGAATTGGATATGGCCAAGGATGACAATTTCCTTTCCAACTATGAACCCCTGGATACGCAGGCAGTCGGGCAGATCGTGGATCGAATTACCGAATTTGACGCCTATACCGAACCACTTAAGCGCATGTTGCGGCAAGCCGCCAACAGCGGACGTGGATATGTTGTTTCCTCCGCGCATCCAAGAATTGTCGACGGAAAGCCCAGCAAAAATCCGCGCTATCTTCAATACCGGCCGGATTTGGCGCGCCCCCGGGAAACGTACCTTGCCCAGATGGGTGTCCGCCTGGCCCGGGCACTGCCGCTGAATGTGCCGATTGCATTTCCGGTTGATGCAGTACTTTTGGGCCGCCGTAACAATCCGCCCGATACCAAAGCGGGCATTCGAGCCTTGGCCGTTTACAACCCCATCCATTATCAGGAATTGCCTGAACTGTTTATGGATTTTATCTGCTCGCTTACTGGAGCCAGCCCTTCCACCACCGGCGCCGGAAGTGAGGGGGCCTTAACTAAAGGTCCCTTTAACGCCCTGTTAACCACCGCCGATCTTAACGCTGCTCTGGTCAGCTACGTGCTGACGGATCTGGCTGGATTTTCATCCGCCGCGGGCTACGCCGGCCCCCAGCGCCGCTTTGGCCATGACATCAGCCTGCTGATTCCGGAACTCTGGTGTCGGCTCAAGCCGCAGGAACGCAATCCCGCATTTCTCATTGCGGGCGGATACCTTGAGAAAATAGAAGACTTTCAATACGAAGGCAAAACAATTCCCGCCAGCCGCCTGGGCTATCGCGTGACTGCCCGCTTCATGCGGACATTCCTAGGCCGCATTTTTGATAACCCCGCCCGCGTGTTTGACGAAGCCGTTCTTAAGCCGGAACTTCAGGGGCTTGATGTATTTGTTGACGGCATTATGAACATTGCGGAAACGCAGCAGCGCGTGGCGTTGCAATATTTTGAGGATGGTTCGGTGCAGCAGGCCTGCCCGCCGATTCAGGCGATTTTGCACATCATGGCCTACGGCCAATTTGAAGGCAAAGATATTCGCCACCCGGAAATCCGCCGCATGTTCACACGCGATCATGTCATGTCCAGCAACTGGTATAAAAAACGTCTGGCCGCTAAACAAATGGTGGATATCAACCTTTGGACCCGACACGTGGCCTACCTCAAAGCCTACATCGAGCAAACCCGCGATGAAACCGGTCTGGAGGAATTACAGCTTTCCACCCGCCTGGACAAAGCCCAGGAGCAACTCGCCAATGTCAGCCGGGGCGGTTATCTTGAATCTCTGATTGGCACCATCGGCGTAGACCCGTGCCTGTATGGCCCGGCGTAATGAGGACGTGGCATGACCGCCCGGATTATTGACGGCAAATTACTGGCTGCACAAATCAGAGAGCAGGTCTCCAGCGACGTTCAAGCCCTTAAGGCGATGAATCGGTCCGTACGCCTGGCTGCCATTCTTGCCGGCAGTTCCCCGGCCGCCCGCGTATATGCGGATAATCAGGCCCGCACCTTTGCCCAGGCCGGCGTGGAGTATGAACTTCATGAACTTGGGGATCAGATCACGCAAGCGGAACTTGACACTGTGCTGGCCACGCTGGCCAAAGACCCGAGCGTTACCGGCATCATGGTACACCTGCCCCTGCCGCCGCAGATTAACACACAGCAGACACAATCTCATATCGACATATTAAAAGATGTTGAGGGCGTCAACCCTGGCAACATCGGCAACGTGCTCTATGGGCACCCCATCATCGCGCCCTGCACCGCCTTGGCAGCAGTGGCCCTTATTGACACGACTGGTGTGCCCTTGCAGGGAGCGGAGGTTACCGTGGTCGGGGCCAGTCGCATCGCCGGCCGCCCCGCCGCACTTTTGCTTACCGAACGCGGTGCCACCGTCACCGTCTGCCATATTCACACCCGTGATCTGGTCAGGCACACCCAACGCGCGGAAATTCTGGTCGTCGCCGTGGGCAAACCGGGACTCATTCAAGCCTGTCACGTTAGCCCCGGTGCGGTGGTGATCGACATTGGCATTAACCGCGTTACCGCGACAGATGCCACCGGCAAGAGCGTCACGAAAACCGTCGGCGATGTTGATTTTCAAGCGGTATCCGAAACAGCCTCATGGATCACCCCGGTCCCCGGCGGCGTTGGCCCCGTCACCGTCGCCATGCTCCTGAAAAACACCGTCCGCGCCGCCCGCCTGGTCCACGGCCTGGATCAGCCGTTCTGAACGGTAAAATAAAAGTGGCCGTGAATCATTCACGGCCACAGGGAAAAGCGGAGAGAGTGGGATTCTCGGTCCGTTGCGATTCCCCCCTGTGGCGGAGTTAATAATACTGCGAAAACATTGTGTTTTGCAAGCGATCGGATTTTTGTTTTCTTATGACATTGCAGGCTGTCGCAATACCAAACGCCACAAAAACGCCACAAAGTGTGGCGGGAGCATCTCACGATTTCAACGATGTTCATTTCATTACGGCCTGCCAGTTCGCAAGGCGGCCCCACGCCGCCACTTGTATCCCAGGCTCCGACAGCTTCATTACTTCCACCGCCGCTGGGATAGCTCCCGGCGACGACCTTTACCGGGCCGAGACTTACACTCCCTGGAACACTTCGCCTCTGCACGGCGCCTGGGCGTTCCCCGGCGTCACTTTTTTTCGCGCGGACTTGGTGAAAGCAATTTCGACAGGCCGGACAGGTTTACCGCCATGGCCGCAAGCTGCGCCGGGGTACGCCGACCCGCTTTCCAACTTTGGTGGCCGACGCACCACAGCCGTCCGCTTTTCGTGAAACAAAGATAGTATTCAAACCAGGGACCACCAAACGCCCTGGACTTTTTACGACAGGATACAGCGTAAACGTCCTTCCCGCCGGTTCGCGTAAAGATTGCGGCGACCTGGGTCGATCCGTGAAAAAAATAAGAAAAGGAGGCTTGTGCAAACAGCCTCACCGCTTGGCGAACGGCCTTTCGGGCGTGCCGCACTGGCGGCGGGGTTACACCCGTGATCTGCAGCAGGAAGCTCTCCTCAGGCGAGAGGCGCTTTAGAATTTTTTCCGCAGTGGCGAGGGCTTGCCCCACTTGCGCACGGGGTAGCCCAAGGGCAAGCATCGCCTTGGAAACAACCGCACCAGCGCCAAAGCGGGCGGAGGGAAATGGCCAAAAGGATTCGCAGATCACTATCTTGTCGGGCGGCCAGAGGGATTTTTGTTTCGGCCATTCGCACTGCAGCGATGCGGTCGCGCTGGAATAATCTGCATCAATCTGAAACGCTCGCAGGGCGTGGGCCTTGGGCACGCCTGATGTCGAAAGCACAAGCGACCGAGTGGGACCGGGGATCCAACCCGTCACACGGGCCATTCCATTGGACCACGCCCCCAAATAAATTGCGAAGGATCCTGCAGGTGGCGAGCCAGGGGGCGGAAACCCGGGAATTGGGGGCAGCAGGGGCCCAGTGTGTGCGGGCCTCTCCCAGTGGAGCCGATGGAGGTATCCCGGAGGTCCAATCGGGATCAGCTTGGTCTGGCTCTTTCCAGCGCCGTTAGAGGACGTAAAATGCCAGACTCCCCCCACCGCCCGGCCCCGGCGTGCCACAGGGTAGAGTCGCAAGAAGTCAATCCGTCCTGGCACCCCTAGCCGCTTGCCAAGGAAGTCAATTCTAGTCTTGGGGCGAAAGCGGAAAAACGCGGCTCGCACCGCCCTGATTGGAACTCCGACGGGGCCGCGGCATAGAGGCCAATGGGGCGACGGTGCCTTGGGGAGGTGTTTAACCGCAGTAAACTTTTCCCACGCCCCTGCGGGTCTAAGATCCCCGTCGCCTGAGCATGGAAGAACGGAAGGGACAATGGCAATCAGCAACGCGACAGAAAACACCTGCACGGACGAAATCATCCGGCCGGCACCGCGGAAAGTTACGGACGCAAACATCTTTGCCAAACGGTCAAACATTCACTCCTCCTTGAGCGTTGTGGTAAGCTCATGGAGTGCATTCCAGATTGACTCCACAGCGTGTTTTTTGCTCCCTGCTATCGACCCAGGAAGATAAAGGTTATTGGGGTCGTCAGATGACCGGTTGGCGCTCATGGGAATTATGCGCAGGTCATTGGTAGCGGCGGAAAGAAACTTGAGGTTTTGATAATTCGTCCCGCAGCAATACGAGTATGTGTAGGTACGTGTGTACGTTGCGTAGAGGTCCCAGATGTACAAAACACTATTGAGGGTGATATTATCGGTCCACAGACTTACAAGCTTTGTTTCTGGGACCAAGTTGGCAACCCCCTTCACCGCAGCCTTCGCGATCTCGCCAAGCAGCCCGTGTCCGGAGGTCGAGTGGGATCCGGTGCTGGTGATCGTACCGAGGAACGCCCGATAGGAATTCGTTCGCGCTGCGCAGCACCCGGCGGTGCCAGCCGGACAGGAAGGAAGCTTAACCAGTTGGCCGTATGTTATCTTGGGGTGGCCCATCTGAATCCCCTCGTGGGTCACGTACGACTCAATTAGTCCCGACGGATCCATCGCCGCCACCGGCCGCCCCCCGACATACTCATACAAATTCACGCCGCCGGCGTAGCCGATGGGATCGCGTTGCAGCCAGCGGCCCAGCGCTGCGTTGTAGCTGCGGTTGCGGACGTAATACAATTCCGTTTCGGGATCGAATCTGTATCCGCAGAAAATGATTTCATTCGCACCGAAGTAGGACTGCGTGTCGTTGTCCGACCACCAGTTCCCTTGGTACGGGGCAGTGAAAATAATCGTATTTCCGTAGGCATCAGTGTCGTAAGCTTCGGCAATAGCGCCCGTTGAATTCGTCAACGCCACAGCCCGATACAGCAAATCTTGGAGCAGGTAATAAGTGCCGGCGGGCACGTTTTGCGCTCCCAGTGTGGTAAGTGTCGTAAGCTGGATGCACTCATCAATATAGGTCCCCCAGATGTATTGCTTGATGGGGGTGTCGGTGGAACCGGTTCCGCCGAATGGGTTGCGCTCCTCCCTCACTTGATTGCCCATATAGATATAATCCGTCGTGCCATTGGGAACTGCCGAAGACAGCCCCCCGTTGGAAATCGTCTTGCGAATCCTCCGGTTAAATGCGTCCAGGACGTAGGCACCGAGTTGTTGCGGCGGGCGGGGTCCGGCACCGACGAATCCGATGGAAATTGGGCGGTTGAGGGAGTCGTACGCATAGGTCAGCGTGCCGTCGCTGGCCAGATTGCCATTACTTGCACCGGATACGCCATCGTGCTGGAACGTGACCTCCGGGCTGGTCCCCACTGTCCGTTGAGTAATCTCATTGAGCTTGTTGTGGTTCCGCTGATCGAAGGTCAGGTGGGAGCTAATCAGTTCCGCACCACTAAGCTTCCAGTTCCCCAAACCGTCCAGATCGTAGGTTCGCAGCGCAGCCGAGCCCGGCAAGGTGATGGGAGTTGCAACGCTGCCGCCGCCGGCGTTCTGATAGCCGCCGGTACCGCTTAGGGTCCCGCGTTGGTATTGCAAGAGCCTATTGATGGAATCATAGCCCGGCTGCGGCGAAGCGATATTGCCCGTGTTATCCACGGGTTGATAAAGGAAGCTTCTGCTTTCCGCGTGCAAGGCTCTTTCGTAATATTTATTGCCCGCCGGATCAAAGGCGGTGGTGTTGCCTACTACCGGCGTGGTGTTGTTGTAGGCAAAGGTTGTGGAATTGATGCCGCCGGATAGATACCGCTTGGCGATCATTCTTCCGCCGCCCTCGTAGCCTAATCGGTCACTGGCTGGTGTGCCCCATGTGGGATTGGGAACGGTGTTGTATTGCACCGCACTGTGGGTTCTGGCATTGTTGAGCGTGGTTTGAATAATGCCGTTGCCCAGAGCGACTTCCGCCACGCGGCTGGGACCGAAGAATTGCCAACTGGCGATCACAGCACTGGTGGCTTGTTCTATAACTTGTTGCCTTCGGTAAAGCTTATCCAGGCTGTTATTGATCTGGCGGGCATTGGGGAAGGTGAACTGGCTGACGGGCAAAGACGTAAAGGCGTTGTTGGTGACATAGCGTGTGTTGCCGCCATAAGCTTGCTCTTCTTCGATGGTCCTCTGGATGGAATCATAAACTATTGTTACATCGGCATTGTTGCCATTGGCGGTATCACGGGCAAAGGTGGTTTGGCTTAAGCCGTTGTATTGGAAGCTCTGGGCGGTCGTGCCGCCGATGCCGGATGCCGGTGCGATGGTTGTATTTGTCTTTCGGCTCATAGGATCCCAAGTGTTGGTAAACTTCGATCCATTGCAATCGGTATATTGCACCACATCGCTGGCTAGGTCATAAACGAAAATTTCGGTCGAGCCGTCGTGAAGGGTCTGCGAGATTTTGCGGTCGTGTGAATCAAAGGCCCAGCGCGTCACACCGCCGCGATCATCCACCATCGCAATCTGATTGGAATTGCCATCATATTCCAGGCTGGTCTGAATGCTCCCCGCGATCTGGCCTTGGCCGGAGGTGTTGAACGTGGTGCTTTGGCCATTGCCATTATTGACCGGCGGATTGCTGCCCAAACCGTTCTGGCGTAAGTGCTGGCGGGTTTCAAGCGATCTGTTGGCCCCGTCCCAAACCGTGATGGCGGTATTGCCCTTGGGATCAATGTTTAATGTTACATTGCCTCGACTGTCATAACCGGTAAGGGTAATTCTGGCGAGATTGACACCCTGGGCTGGAGATATTGAGCCATCCGAACCGTTCTGGGCTAAAATCACTTGGCGGTTCATGCAATCCCACGCCATCAGGGTGGTAAACACTTCGGCTGTCTGCACCGGCTGGGTGATGGTCGATAGTTCCGTTCGCGTGACACCTACCGGATTGCCATTGTTATCAAAGGCTGTAGCGGTGGTGTTGCCCAGAGTATCGGTAGCCAGAATCGGGCGATTGGCCCCGTCATAAGCGGTGGTGCCGACCGCGGCGTTATCCATAGCGCCGGCGATGCTGCGGCTGGATCGGTCAAAGACCGTTCTTGTCAACACATAGCTGCTTCCACCGGTGGTCAGGGTCACGGTGCTGGTATTGGAATTGGTGGTGGAATTGGCGGCCAATCCACCACCGGTGTGGGTGACTGTTCTTCCTGAAGGGATATTGTTTGTTGGTACGCCGCCATATAGGCCGGTGTTGAGAAAGACATTCTGCTGGCTTTCATAAGCTCTGCCCGCTTCATCACAGCGGGTTTGCAGCAGTTCCAGCGGGACATTGTTGTTGCCGTTGCGATCGGTGGGCGTTGGGCCGTTGGGCGTACCGGTAATCTGCCTTTGGATATTCTGTCCTGTGGGGTCAAAGGTGTTGCTGGTTACTCCACCGATACTGTCGGTTGCGGACACTATACGGTTAAAGCCATCGAAGGTATTGGCCAAGAGCCAGTCACCGGTTTGGGTAAGGGAACTGCCGGAGTTAAAGGCGTTGGCGATTGTGACACTGAGGCTGTTATTACTTGTGCCTCTTTGGGCCGAGCCGATGACATTAAGCAGATCGCCATTGGCGTCAAAGACGCTTACCGATACCGAGCCGGGATCACTGCCGGGGACATAGCCGATGCGTTGGGCTATTTTCAAATCACGTTCGTCGTAATCGAATTGAACGTTATTGCCGTTGGGTCTGGTGATCTGGATTGCGTTCTGATTGGCATCAAAGCTGTAGCTGGTTACCAGGCTCGCGGGGTTGGAGCCTGTGGCGTCGATGTCATCTTGAATTCTGTCATCGAGAATGTCAAAGGTGTACAAATTGGTAAACCAGCCGGGGCGAATGGTTCCGCCAGGGCCGCTTTGCATGGGGATATTGGCAGCCGATGATCCGTTGCCGGAGGGAATAAACTGGGCAAAGTCCGGATCGTTGGGATCAAGGCTTTCGTAGGCCACCTGCTGATCTTGAGTGTCAACACGGGTCGTGTTGCGGTTGGAATCATAATACTGTTGTGTCTGGAATAAATAGGGAGCCGGGCCGGTGCGTAGATATTGCTCTCCCATTTCCGTACGCAGGTAGCTGGTGGTATTGCCGTTGGGATCGGTCACCGCCAGAGGGTTGCCCAAGGGGTCGTAGGCGCAGGTTGGGCAACCGGCTGAACCCGTGCCTCCTTCATAACGGGTGACCAGATTAAGATATTGGTCTGGCGTGTTGACGCGGGTGATGATATTGCCGGTAAAAGCTGCCAAATCGCCATCTTCTCCAACGAGATCCGTAACCTGGCTGGGATTGGCATCAACATGCACTTCCCGTAATCGGCCATATTGCTTATTGGATAGAAATGTGGGGGCGTATTGGCCATTGCCTTCGGGATCATTTTCGGGGTAGCGGACATACACCGTCAAGTTACCTTCCGGGTCGGTATATGTGGTGGTTTGGCCAGCATAGTTGTTGGTGTAAAGTTCCATTATCAATTGGGTCTGCCAGACCCAGGGTGTTGAGCCCGTGGAGGGTACGAGCTGGTAAATAGATGGGTGTTGAATTTTAACCACACTGCCCAGCGTCGCGGATGGGTTAAGCCCCGATGAATTGCCATCACCGGTGCCGTCGCCATTAATATCGCCAAGATTGGTTTGAAAGCCGCCGGGCAAGCCACCGGCGATCATCTGGTTACTGGCATAAGTGACCAAGCTTTGTATCTGCGCGGCAGTAAGCCCCAGCAGATTTTGCAGGGCACTGGAGCCGGTGATGGTGCTGGTCTGATTTTTCTGGTAGTCAAACGTGGTGATTGTGGCGTAGCGGCTGCGATTGGCATCGGTGGGTGTGGTGCCGCCATTCTGGGGTGTGAAGTAAATGTTGCTTCCGCTGTTGACGGCGATGGGATTGCTCTTTTCGTTAATTTCTGCGCACTGCTGGTTGTAAATCGGGTCAAAGAAGTACGTTTTGGTCAGTTGTGTCTGGCCGTTGGAACCAGGCCGGCTGGGTATACCAATGCTGTTACCGGGGAAGTGGGTTTCGGAGAGCAATAACCCTCTTCTTGGAGGGTAAAGCTGTGGCCCGGAGCCAAAGTCGATCATGCCGGTATCGTAGCTGTACGCCCTGCTGTCGCCGGCGGGAAAGACTTCCAGGAGCTTCTGATTTTGGTCGTTGTATTGGGTCCATGTGATATAGGGGCCGGTTTCCAGGCTGGATTTGTTGCGATTGGTGTTTTCCTGCTTCATAACGACCATGCCGTTGTAGTTAAAATTAAATATCTTCACATTGCCGTTGCGGTCGGTCATGGTGGTCTGGCTGACAATTGGATCACTGGGATCAATGATGTTGGCAGGTAGACTGGCATTGCTGTAGCTGAAGGTAGAGGTGCCTCCAACGCCATTGGCGGGATCGCCGACGGTTTCGGAAACGACTGCACCGTAGTCAATGGCAGTAGAAGTCTGGCCGTAGGCGATAACGTAACGCGGCGCGGCATTGGCATAGACCGAGGCTATATCTACTGCTCGACTGCTGACAAAGGGCTGGGTTTGATTGGGGTACCAGATTTTAATTAAATCGTTCTGGCGGTTGGGGTCCGTGTTGTTGACATCATACTGGAACACATAGGCTGTGCCGTCGGGATAGGTGTTGCCCGCTGGGGCGTTGTTGATGCTGGGCAGGATTATGGCCACCAAATGTCCCGGTGAATCATATTGGAAGTTGATCTGTCGGCCCAGAAAATCAGTAAGGCCGCTACATTTATAACCGTAGGTGGCGTTGTAATAGGAATAGGTGGTTGTTCGGCCATAGGCGTCGGCGACGGAAGTCAATTGCGGTACAGCTGCGGTGCTGGTCCAGGTGAGCGTCTGGCTGTTGCCATAACGATCGGTGGTGCTTTTCATTCGGCCCGGCGTGGTGATCGAAGAATAAAAGCCGAAGAATTCCGTCACTGTGCCGGCGTTGCTGGTGAGGATAAATGTGTCATTGGCGGTTCCGGCATTGATTTCCACGAGTGTGGCCTGCGTGCTGTTGTAACCCGAGAGCCATTGGCCGTTGCCGTTATAGATAAAGGTTTCCTGCAGGTTGTCGGGGGTGGTCAGCACGATGTCGCCATTGGGCAATTGGCTAAGTTGGTAATTCTGGCTGTAGTTCCAATACAAGCCCACGAGGTCGTCAACGCCGTTATTAGAGAGGTATTGCAGGGAAAGTTGCCACGAGCCTCCGCCAATGGCCGGCGCGGAAAGCAAATCCAGTGAAAAGATAAATTCGCCCGTGGCCAGCATGACCGAGTTGCTTTGACTGGTGCTTGTTGTGCCCAGCGGAAAGGAACTCACCGGGCTGCTCGATCCGCAGCAACTACCGGTACACGGGCCGGGGTTAGGCTTGGGCCTGGGATGGTGATGATGGTGGTGATGATGATGATGGGGATTTGGATTAGGATTAGGATTGGGGCCCGGCCCCGGCGGGATGGTCTGGCAGTTATTCAAATTTGCAGCCATGGTTCAATTACTCCTCGTCGTAGTAGCTCAGGTTAATGCCGCCGCACGGTTCTGGCGCGTGCCCAGGGGCCTCGGCTTTCTCAATGGGGATTGCATCGCGAAGCGCCCAGCGACCCTCGGCTTCGCCGCCGCATCAGGCCGCTTGATCGCCGGGCGTTTTAATCTCGCGGCCGCGCGTATCGGGGCAGCAGCCGCAGCGGGAACCGGCTGAACGGTGCGGCGCAGCAATTCCGGTGCGTTGCGGCGATTGCTCTGTGCCCGGCGTGCCGCCGCTTTCGCAGCGGATGACGCCCAAGTAAAAAGGCGGTTCAGGCCGGAGATATGCTCCGGAAAATCTTGTTTGAGCCGTTCGATATAACGGTTCACCAACGCCCAAGCGCGAACCGGCTCTTCCCGGAGCTTTTGTTTATCACCCCAGAGGTGTGTGGCAACGCTTTCATCGTGTGGTGGTCCCGGCAGCAATGCCCTCACCCTGGCACTGCGGGCCTTGGAGCACTGGGCCAATAAATACTGCTCTGCAAAGCAGGCGTGGTTGAATGGGTCATCGCCCGGATTGCCGGACATGAAGCGGATGGCCTGGGTTGTGGACTCTTCCCTGATCTTCTCGTTATTAAAAACGAGGAACCCCAAGTTGAATTCCTCACCATCCCACGGGTATGCGGGACGATTATAGCCTGAGGGAATCGCATAGTTCCTTCCGTCCCCGCGTTCGTTGAACTCACGATGCAGAAAAGTCACATCGAACTCTGCCCAATCGGCAACCGGCTTCCAAACCACCAGATCAACATCCAGAAAGGCCGCCGGCAACGCTGCTGCGCGGTAGGCAAAGACTTTCGGTGCAACCCAAAATGTGTCGTAGCGAATGCAATCCGGCATGGCATCGAGCACCGCCGTGTCAATCCCGGCGTCATAAATCCAGCTCAAGCCGAGACTATCGATAAACGCCGCGAATTCGGAATCAGCATACAGCCGCATGGGGCCGCTGTGCTTTCGCCAGTGCAACGCGCCAAGCGCCAGCGTGCAGGCCACGACAGGGTCCAACGGTTCTAAGCCAGCTCGCCCCCGCGCGCGAGCCGGGCGAAGCGAATAAACGTGATGGCCGGGAAGAGCGGCCGCGCAATCATCCTCAAAGAGTTTACGAATTGTCCGCTCCATGCTTGTTCGCCGCCATTCCAATTCACTCCACATATAATGTTTGAGGCAGGGTCGGGTATCCCGGTCCGGGGCTAAGGGCAACGTAGACCCCGCCGGGCGTGGTTCCGCACAGCTTGACGTAGCCAGCCTGCTGAGGGGCACCGGCCTGGCCAGCCATCAGGAGGGAAATGATCCAGCGCGATCCAGGACTCAGCGCCAAACCCGCGTCAGGGGCGAGAATTGCTGAAGGCGTGCAGTAAACAGGCTCCGCGGCGTAGATGCCATATCCCTCCCAGCAGAAAAACCCGATGTTGGTGTTGGTGCCGTAGACGCAGGGTGCCGCCCACTCCCCCGCTCCCACCATGACAACCTGCCCATCGTAATTCCCACCGACCCTGCTGAGCTGCGAACAGGTGGCGATCGCCGCTCCACCGTTCTCAGTGACCGGGCCACCTCGTATGAAGTAACTGCTCGCCAGCCCGGGCGGAACCTGGGTAGGCACGTCGGCATCATTCACTGTGACGGTCAGTTGCGTGCAGCCGACAATGTCCACGGCCACCAACCCACCCTGCGGCGGGTTGGAAATCGGCAGTGCGGTAACGGTCAGCGAAGCGCTGCCACTTGCATCCAATTTTCCGCTGGCGGGAGATACCGACAGCCAGCCTCCAGTGGAGGATGCGGAGGCTGTAAACGCTGCGTTCGGGGGACCATATTGTATTTCGACGGTATAGGTGCCGCCCGCAGAAGGACAAAAGCTCAGATAGGCCGGGTGGATTTCCGCCGCGCAGCAAGTGGAGCAGTTGGAAAAACTTTCACCCATGTAGGCGGCGCTGGCATAGCTACCGCTCGCCGGGCTCTGCGGCTGTGCGTTGGCCGGAATTGAGTAACACGCGCCGTTGTACGCAAACGCGCCGCCGCTGCCGAGCAGACCTCCGGGGAGCAGGGGTTTACTCACCCACAAAGGCGTCGGCCCCGTGTACCCGGGACAGAGGGTGGCCTGAATGAACTGGCAATTCTGCGCGCTACCCATGGATATTCCTTCGCGTAAGAGCGGGAGCCACCGCGGCCTGCAAATTGCAGCAGTAACCGGCTACCTCCATCGCACCCCGCCTTGCTGCCGTTCCTGCTGGCAAGCCGACGACAATTCAGGCCACAAAACTCCCCTGCGCACGCCCCGAAACCGGCCCAGCGGGCGGTTTCAGCGGACGCTTCTGCGATTCCGGACTGCGCTTCGCCGCTCCAACCCGGGCGTTCGTACGGAGCGCTGGGGCGGCTGCCGCACCAACTCCCCGGCCCCCGAGCCAGTCCGAGCCGTGAGGCGAGCCGCATTTGGTAGACCGTGGCCTTGGGAAGCCGCGCCTGCGGACTGCCCCGGCAATTGCCGCCCCTGCTCCGGAAGTTTCCGTCCACCGCAGCATCCCATAGTGGTTTACTCCGCAGCTTTCACCGGCCAATGAACAGCCAGAACACAGCCGGCACCATCAGGCAGCCAAACCAAATCCACCCCTGTCGGTACATTGACCACCAGGGAAACGAGAGCAAAAGTCCCGTCCAGAAGCTAAAACAGATGTAACAATCCAGAACGCCATGGGCAAACCTGGGCAGTATTCTTCGCAGGACTTTTTCACGTACAAACGCACCCGGGCCATCCTTCGGCCAAACGACCAGAATCGTAAGGCCCATGGCCGAGAGAACGTAGGCGAGAAAAATCGTGAATTGCGCCACACAAGCACGCTCCACCAAAATCCAATGACTCGTTCCCGCACCCCGAAACCACAGCCGGACGAAATTCCGCTGTAGCGAAGCGCGTCGCCAGAAACTGCAGGCGACGCGCGAACAATAACGCGCTGCTGTCCGTGATGTCAAGCAAAAAATAAGGAAAGCCATAAAAAATTCCTGAGTATCCCATGAGGGATCAATAATGCTTCACCTTCCCTCCGTCGGCCGTTGCGCCACGGAATTGCTGTCGACAAAATCGCGGAGCCGACCCTCTTCCACCGACTTGCGCCGACAGGCAATCCTTTTTTCCGGTATGCCGCCAATCCCCTTGGCCATGCCGATTGGACTTTCCGCCAGCGATCGGCCACGTCCGTTCTGAACCACCCCTTCACATGTAACCAACCGTCATGTCCAGCCCACTGGATAATCCCAGAGAACCGCCCACAAGCTCCCAGAGCTTGATGCACGGCCGCTATTACGCATCGTCTACTTCGATAACTTTAATGATGACACACATGATTTGTGTGTCATGCGTTTCGATTTTGACAATGTGGCATAAAGTTGGAAGGCAAGTTAAAAGAATCAGAACCCAGAATTTCGTAAGTGTGCATTCCGCCACCACTTACAAAGAACCTGATGCGTTTGGCTGGATTCCACTGGGTTCTGCCAAAAAGTCCGGCAGCCAATGGCATCCGGAAAGAATGATGGGATGCCACTTAAGTGTTGTAAAAGCAAAGAGATACAAGAATCGGGATGCCAAGTCTTTTACTCTTGCCTTCCACTTTCCAATCGCTGAAATCAACGCTTTGGGATGGTTTTGAGACGTTGCCGATCAGCGGGACAAGAGCGGGCACGCGGGGCAGTCGGTGCGAAATGCTGCGGCGGCTATGGCACGCGGTGCAGGGGGAATTGAGAGTTGCTGGGCACCTCCGGCCAAGGTGTAAACCGTTCAGGGCTGAGCTTTCAGGCGTTGCCGGGAGGGGGAATCTGCGCTACGCCGGATGCGCCCTTTGAGAGCCAGATTGTCATTTTGGCAGACGCTCGGCGATCGCCGATGCGGGGCGAAAACAGAGCGCGTTGGCGGTGCGGGGAGCCTTCGGCGGAAGCCGTTGGCCGGGCTACGCTCCGGTTGAGTTACCGTCCGTAGGTGGACGTAACGGCGGAGTCGGTTGGCTTGGCGACGGGCCGTCCGCAGGGCTCGACTCGACACAGAAGATGATGGTCTGGGGAGCCAGGCGGTGAAGGTTATTGGGGTTTCACGGAGCGCCCTGTGGGCGCGTGTTCCGGGAAACCTTGGCGGTTGTTTAGTCGGCTTGATCGGGGAAAGAACAGGGCCTGCTTGACAGCCTGTTGGCGCGGATCGTCGGCATCGCCGGGAGCCATTGGCCCACGCGACAAGCAGCGC
>JAJZDN010000149.1 GCA_021805985.1 Planctomycetota bacterium
CGATCTTAAGAACACAATATCAGGCTTGGCTTACGCGCAAGTATGGTGATATTACAGCGCTCAATGTCGAATGGGATTCGCACTTCACCACGTTCAAAAATATTCTCCCCTATCCAAAGAAAGTGGATTTATACAACCAACCTCCGCAGGCTTCATTTAATGATTGGCAGGCGTTCTGGCAATATTATTTGACCCATTTTTTGACGAAGATTTCCGCCATTATTCGACAAAATGATCCCAACCATCAAATTAATGTAAATCCAGATAACGTGATGTCAAATCTGGCAGCCCAATGTCAGGACATTCCGGCTTGGCGGCCCGCCGTAACGGCCATGGGATGCTCCTTGCATCCGGCGTGGCATTTCGCATTGCTGCGCCGGCGAAACCAATACGCCCTGGGGGTTAGCTATATTTGCGATGAAATTCGCGGTTTCGCCAGCCCCAAGCCATTCTGGGTGTCGGAATTGCAGGGGGGCAACAACATCTATTCCGGCAGTGAACCGCTCTATCCAACCCACAGAGATATAAGTCAATGGACGTGGACCGCGATCGGCTCCGGTGCCCATCGCGTTATTTATTGGCTTCTTAATACGCGGCCCAAGGGTATTGAGTCGGGCGAGTGGTCTCTGTTAGATTTTCAAAATCAGCCCAGTCCGCGACTCCTGGCCGCAGCGAGTATTGCAAGGGTCATCGATTCTCATCCCCAATTTTTTTATAAAGCGCATCCGATTTCTTCGCCCATAACCATCGTTTTAAGCATGGACGCCATGACGTTTCAACTTACGCATGGCAATCCCAGTGCGCAAATCAACGAAGCCCTTGGTTTCTACCAGGCGTTTTCAAATTTGGGGCTTCCAGTCAACATTAACATGTTTCACGAGTATCCGTGGCGCAACCCCGCGACCCACGGACAGTTGGTGGTGTTGCCACAACTTACGGGCCTGACGCGCAAGCAGGCTGCCGACATCACCGCGTTTGAGGCCAATGGAAATACAGTCGTGGCCACCGGGTTGACAGGCTTTTGGAATCCGCGTTACCAATTGCAAGTATTGCAGCATTTTCCTCTGGAACAAGCGTTGGGCGGTGATTTTAAGGAAGTTCGCTACGAAGGAACCTCTTTTCCTATCACCCTGCACCTGAATCATTCCAGTATGGTTTTGCCTGCCCGTCACTTCATCGGCAATATTAACAATAACACGGGCACAGTGCTGGCTTTACAGGATGGCCGCATCCTGGCGCCAGAAAATCACTTGAGAAAAGGCACGAGCTTCTGGATTCCTTCGCTTATTGGCACTGCGGCATGGTATGGCGATCACGAGCCGCTGGCAAAATTTATGAATCGAGTTAGCGCCAAGGTCACGCGGAATATTCCGTTTCGCTTCACCACCTATCAACCGCATGTGATCCTTCGAGCACTGAAAAATGGGCGTCGGTATCTCACGGTAATCACCAACGGTTCCGGTTCGCCAATAAACTGCCGCCTTATTTCTCCCTCGGCCCTAAAATGGAAGATCCTATGGGGGAGGGATGGCACAATTTCGAAAAACGGACGCATTTCACTGGGCCGCCGCCAGACCGTGGTGTTGCTATGGCATTAATATCCACAAGACAGGGGATGGCGCACGTTTCTGCTAACTAATTGGCGCGTTTTAGCCTAACCGCTTATTTGCGAATCTTGGTATGCTTGCGTAGATGATTCTTCATGTATTGTTCTCATAAAGAAGGAATGCTTGTAATGGCGAAATTTCACTTTCCCTGGGTGATGATCGTAGTTGTTTTGCTCGGGATGTTTTTGGTCGGTGGCACCCCCCGCAGCCAAGCGGCCAGCCAGCCAGTGGTGGTGCGTGGTTTTGTAAGTACGGCGGATTTTCCCGCGAAGCCTGGATATTTTCGAGATGCCCGGCGATGGGGTGCAGATGTCCTGCGACTGCAACTTTACCCGGGTCACTATGCGCGCGAACATCATGAAAAATTTCAGCAAGCGATGCCCTCTTTTCTTAATGTGCTGGCCTCCGAGGTTCGCCGGGCGCACCGGGCTGGATTGAAGTTAATCTTGGCCTTATTCAACGCACCTTATTCGAATGTTAGCCAACATGAAGCACATACGAAGGCCTATTGGCAGAGGACGGGCCTGGCGCCTCGACTTGGCTATTTTTGGAAAGCCGTCGTCAGGCGGATCGCTCCATTCCGCAGTACAATCTGGGGATACGACATCTACAATGAACCGTTTGTTAGCACGAAAGTCAAATATAATCCAGTATTGCCACCACAATGGCCATCCATTGCAATAAAAACCATAATTGCAATCCGGAAAATCGATAAAAAAAGCTGGATTGTATATCAAGGTACGTCTTACGCGGGTGACTCCGGATTTACCAACCTCAAGCCCTTGCCGGAACCTCGCGTGATTTATGAAGTGCATTTTTACGATCCGTCATCTTTCACGTTTCAAGGCCTTCTTCCAGGCTTTAAGAGGCCAGTGTATTTTCCTGGTCATAAACCTGGCCAGTGGACCAAAAAAAACATGGTTCAAGCACTGCAACCTGTGGTCAATTTTCAGAATCGTTACCATGTGCCCATCTACATTGGTGAGTTCAGTGTGATCCGCTGGGCTCCGCGAAAAAGTGCGGTAGCGTGGCTTCGTGATGCGATCAGCATTTTTGAGTCCCATCACTGGTCATGGACTTATCACGCCTTTGGAGAATTTAATGGATGGAGCCTGAAGTATGGCAGCCACTATTGGAAAGCCGGGATGCCCGCGCCCGTCCGTGCCCGGCATGAAACCGCCCGGGCTAAAGTCGTTCGCGCTGCCTTAAAGAGAAATTGGAATAATTAAATCTTTGTTTTAATAAAAGGACTATTTCATGACGCATCAGATTTTTAAATCCCGCGGCCGTACCGCAACGGGTATAGCGATCGTGCTGGGTATACTGCTTGCGGTGAATGGCAGCTACGGCCAAACAGCCCGTGCCGCGGGGTTGCAGCGTAAGGCCGCAATTCGGAAGCCTTTTCGCATTCTCTGTGTGGGTGACAGCATCACCCAAGTTCAATTTAATCAAGGGACAATCAAGGATCTGGGATGGAATCATACCGCGGGTATGGCGGCAAGCAATGAGCGCAAGGACTATGTTCACCGGTTGGGAGCCTTCATTCAAAAGGCGCTTCCGAACCGGAAAGTTGTGCTCACCATTCTTGACCCGGGTTATTGGGGAAAATATCGCAATGACGCGACCTGTACTCCTCAAGAGTATCTTCATCAGGCGCTTGCACCTATGAAAATATTTCTAAAAAAACATCCGCCTTCGAGCTTTAATTTGATCGTCTTTCAGCACGGCGAAAGCGAATACCAGCCGCGTGGAGTGGCTTTTATGCGCACCACCTACACCGCATGGATGAAGATGTTCACGCGGGGCCGTCATCCCATCATCATCTGCACCGGTGATTGGGCGCCCTATGGTCAAAAATACCTCGGCTGGCCAAAGCAAGTCGACCACACGATGCGCCGAATTTGCCGACAGTGGGGTGGTCACTTCGTTTCGGTTGAAGCGGTGGCTGTCGATCCACGTAACCGTGGATGGGGATCCACGGGACCGTTGCGGTGGCATCCCAATGATCGTGGCCATGAATTGTACGCTATCAGAATTTTTCGCAAATTCCGGCAGATTGCGCTGAAACTCGGATGGAAATTACATCCTGTGACGCTGCCAAAGTTGAAACCATAATTACAGGAACCATGACATGAAGTTATTTTATAAGTTTTTAACGTTCGTACTGTTGTGCACGGTGTGCGCGCCCAGCGCCGGAGCGGCAACGAAAAAGTTCTTTCTGAAAAATGGCGACCGGGTCTGTTTCTATGGAGACAGTATTACGGAGCAACGTTTTTATCCGGCGGATGTGCAAACCTACGTCTTGACTCGTTTTCCACATTTGCACGTGCGCTTCGTCGATGCGGGCGTGGGCGGTGATCGCGTTACCGGCGGCTGGGCAGGCCCGATTAATCTTCGCCTGAAACGCGATGTTTTTCCGTTCAAGCCCAACGTGGTCACCATCATGCTCGGTATGAATGACGCCGACTACCGCCCGTTCAACCAAGCTATTTTCAACACCTACAGGAAGGGCTATGAACACATTATAAAGTCCCTGCAAAGTCACCTGCCGGGCGTACGGATTGTGCTGTTGGAAACATCCCCTTATGACGATGTAACCCAACCCCTCGGTTTTCCCGGTGGGTACAATGCGGTATTGATCCGCTACAATCACTTTGTACAACGCTTGGCGAAAAGGAATCATCTCCTATGCGTGGACTTTAATACGCCGATGGTCAACGTGCTGAAAAAAGCAGAAAAAATCAACCCGACGCTGGCCAAGAAAATATTTCCAAGCCGCGTACATCCCAGTGCGGCGGCGGAAATGATCATGGCCCAAGCCCTGCTTAAAGCGTGGGGCGCCCCGGCAACGGTGACCAACGTCCGTATCAATGCGGCTTCGGCGAGTGTAGCCCTGGCGGACAACACCAAAATCAGCGGCCTGAAGTCTTCCGACGGCTCCCTGTCATGGACGCAATTGGATGGCTCGCTGCCCATGCCGATTATAGCGCTGCACGAGAACTGGCCCCAGTTCCCCTCATGGCTCTTTTTCCTGCCTCCGCAGCCCAATCCCAAGTACACCAACCCGACAGCAGCGCTCATTGACAATCTTTCTGGTTTTACCCGTCAGCTTGACCGCGAAATGTTGACAGTTAACGGACTTCCTGCGCCGCAATATAAGTTACTCATTGACGGCAAACTTATTGGGCAATTCACATCTAAGCAGTTGTCCGTGGGAATCAATTTGTCGCGCTATTTTACGCCCATGCTGTGGCAGGCTTATCATGTAAATAATATCGTCTGGGAACAAATACAAGATCACTTTGTGGCTTGGCATGCGGTGCAAACCATGCTGGAAAACTACTCTGCGCCCTGGGCTCCGCCGGACCCGCCCAGCCTTCCGGTGACTACCGAAAATGACCCGGCTGCGGCAAGAGCAGTGGCCGGTGTGGTCAAAGCGATGAATAAGCTTGGCGATGTGATTGGGACAGAGGCGCATCATGCCAACATCCCCCGGAAGCACCGCTACCAACTCATCCCTGTGAGTGGTTAGAACCAAGGCGTCGCGAAATGTATCATGAAGGTGGCACTTGTCACGAATTATGGAGTTACAGAAGCGTTGGCGGCTGGATTGCTGGCAAAGAAGTAATTTGCAGTCCAATTTTCCTGACGACCTTTCGTAGCGTTGGCAGTCGGCGAAGGGGAAAATTGCTGTTGGGTTGTTTTTAGCTTGTGGTGTCCTATGTGCAAATATTCTCATGATACTAATTTCAACACTGTTTCATCGGATATTGGACGCCGCAACTTTTTGAAGGCAATAATCTCCGCATCAGCTTTGGTGGCGGTTGCTGATTTGGCCATGCCGAAAAACGCCCGTGCTGAAGGATATTATCCCACCAGACAGGCTGCTTTGCTTTCTATGGGCGTTGAACGGATTGCACGTTTTGCGCCCCTGGGATATCAATCTAAACCAGCACACAGTAATTCCGTAACCAAGTGGGTGCAGTTGGACTTGGGGCGCCCACTTATAATAAATCAGATCAAACTCATGCCCATGCTCATGAACTACAGTTATGCCGCCGCAGGTTTTCCGCAACGCTTCAGAATTGAAGCCTCGGATGATGCGAAATTCACCTCAGGCAGAATAATTGCCGATCACACCACGGCCGATTACCCCTCGCCTGGAGACAAAGTCGCGATATTCCCTGGTAACGGAGTCTCCGGGCGTTATGTGCGCTTAACGGCCACGCTGTTGACGGACCAACAATTGGCTCTGTCAAAACTGGAGGTGTGGTCTGATAATCAGGATGTAGCCCAAGGCTGTCGGGTTACGGATTTGGATTCCATGGAGGTTTTTAATGCCGCCGCCGGTGGTTATATCACCCCTTCAACGTCGGCGCACGGCAAGGGTGCAGACGAACCGAGGTATGAAGCACTGCGTGCGGTCTACCCGTCGATGCCGGCGTATGCAACCATGGGGTTGTACCTGGGCCTTGTTGCCCCGCTGACCCGCAAACCTCGACCGCAAGGTGAGGGCGTCTTCACCGATAACCCCGGCAACGTTATACCGGCCCACCGTTGGCGGCCCGTGGCGTTCCAGGCGGTGGCACCCTTGCGGGATG
>JAJZDN010000150.1 GCA_021805985.1 Planctomycetota bacterium
CCCCCACCTCCTGTACCTCTTTGTAAGAAAAACGCTCCTCTCTGATCCTTTTTATTTAAGGTTATTTACAAGGAGTAAACGGAGGTGTGTGGAGGTGGCAAAGAACGCAGGGGTTCGCCGGCTTCACGCACCGTTCTGAAATTTTGCAATTGCCAACGCAACCATGTTCGTACTCCAAAAAAGTGCCTCCCGAACCTGCTAAGCAAATTGTGCCACCGCGCCTGCTTTCGCGACCCATTGCAAATCAGTTGAAGTTCTGGGGCCTGTGGTGGTTTGAGCTGCCGAGGTTTTATATCGCCCGGAATACACGCTGGCCGTGTGACCGAGGAGCGTTCGCGGCCAGTCTAATCAGCCCCCACGCCAAGGCCACCGCTTGCGGGCCCGGCCAAGCCCGGAATTAACTGCGGATGTATTGGCAGGAATCAGATTCGAAAATGGAGTCAGAGAATCAGCAGCCTGGTTCAGGCAATCCACAATGTTTGGCAATATCTCTCCGAACCGCAGGACCTCCGCCATTATAACAACTGTCGTCCCGCAATTTGTTGGGCCACTGAATGAGTGGCGGTTGCTCATTGCTCCCTTGCCGCCCCGGCCGCAACAAGCTTTTCTATAAAGTCATCGGGATGGCTGGGCGATACTACGATGTACCGGAACATCCCACTGCTTCTGTGAATTAAGACGTATCCCCCGGGCGAATAACCTATTCATGACCCATAAGTATTTGTAGCCATCAGGGCTCGTGAGATATTTGCGGTGCGTCACCCTCCTCACACCCGCTCCGTGGAGCGGAATGCGAAAAATCGGAACGAGGCCAAGGAGAACTATTGCCAAGTGTGTTGCCGTAACCTGGTACGCAATGATGATCTGTCCCAAGAAGTGACTGCCCACGGCGGCAATCGCAAACGATGCCAGAACTTCAATGATAGTTAGGATAAGTTCCACTATTGCGCCAACCCTTACAAATCACGCCACCCTGAACCAGCTACCTACTTCCCTGTTTCATCCTTCGTTTGGCTTCCCCATCCTTCACCCACTCTCCGATCTTAACACCATACCGATACCGAAAGCCAAAATAGGTGAAGATCGGCGGATCGAGTTTTCCGGGCCCAACCCACGCGTTGCCGATCTTGGCGAATGCACCGCCTGTGGTCGAACCTTGCAAGGCTCCATGTGAAGCCCCAAGCCACTGCACCTTCAGCGCGAGCCGCGCCCGGAGGCCCACATCGGTCCACGAACGAAATTTCCTTTGGCCATCGAAAACAGCGAGTGCAACAGTCGGGACGTGGAAACCACTCGTCGGACGGTACTTAAACATGAAACTCCGGTGCCCCGCGCTGTTAAGACCCACTCCACCGTCCGGCCGAACCGTCAACATAAGGCGGTTTTCCCGCGCCCCGATAAAATAGTCCCCCGAAGGAAGTTCGCGCTGCTCCGCCCGGGCCGCCTCCCTGCGCAGTATTACAGCGACGGGAAGCCGGCGCGATTCTCGATGCTCGTGGGCGAGGTACAGCAGCCATCCCGCAGTGAGGAATCCCGCCGCGAACGTCGCAAAAAGAGAAAGCGCTAACACAAGTTTTTTCATGCCGATTTCCTCGCGTTTCGAGATCACAATGGGGAGCGGATGCTCGCGGCCACGCATGTGCGCAAGCCGTCAGATTCCCCGGCATACGGCAAGTTGGCCATGTGTTTCCTCTACAACCGGGCCCAGCCGATCTTTATTTGCGTCCATAGCCAAGGCAGCAAGGGTTGACTGGTCGCGGTGTTGAGCCAGTTCTGCACGGCTTGATGTTCCTGGGGCGACATGGCGTTCCCGTTGAGCATATAAGCCATTCCGTTATAAAGCGGCCCGGGGCCATTCGTAGGACATTGGCCAGTCTCGTTTGCAGCAATCTTCTGTGCTTTCGAGGCCACCCAAATTCGGAGCACACTCGGAAGGGCTCCAACTGCGTCGGCGAACTCCCCTCCCGGAACAATCTGGTGGTATGAATCCTCGAACCATGTCTGGACTTGGCCTGCGGTGCTCAGCCCCCAAGGATCCACATTCCCCACCGGATTGCTCACGACAAACTGATACGTGTTGGCGCCGTTGATATATTGCAAAGGATCTTGGTTGATCCACCGGCCAAGGGACGGTGAATAGTTTCTGTTGCGGGCGTAATATAATCCGGTCACCGGGTCGAGCGTCATGCCTTGATACAAATTGCTCGCCAGCGGCGTTTCGCCGGTGGTAGACCAGTCGGAGGTTAACACGGTAATTGTTCCGTACGGCGAATAGGCGAACCGCTGGGTTACGAACCACGCTGGCCCCGGGCCCAAGTTGGGCCGCAGGAGAGCGGTGACGTTCCAGTTCGCGTCCTGCAATACATATGTTATTGCAGCCCCCACCAGCGAGCCATCGCTCCACGCATCGCGGAGCACAGCGGCATTGATATATGCTGCGCTCCAGACCGTCTGCGATGTCACGTTGCTGCTGGCTGTGCCATCGGTGCGAGTCTCAATAGCCTGCCACGACGAATCGTGATAAATATTGTTGACAGTTCCCGCCGCGATGCCGTTCCCACCCTGCGGATAGGTTTCTGTGATACGGTACCCCATCGCATTGTACGTGTATTGAGCGATGACCTGCCCGCTGGCGTTGGACACGGATACGAGTTGATTCCACGCATTGTAGACCATGGTGACACTCGCAGCAGGCTGCGTCGTTAAACTTCCGGAAGTCATATTCCCATTGGCGTCGTAGGTGGGTGCCGTGCTGCCACTGATGCTGGTAATCTGATTCTGGGCATTGGCCGTTTGGGTCTGTGTGGTTCCGTAGGAGGTATAGCTTGTCTCCCGATAGGCCGCTCCTTCGGACAATCGGGATTTCGGCTCCTGCCTCAACAATACGTAGTCGGTGTCCAACGTCCGGCTTTGGTTGGTTACACCGCCCAGCGTATTTGCAACTAGGCGGTTAAGCGGATCATAAGTAAAGGTTTGCGAAAACGGGTCTACGGATTTTGGCGGGACGCTACATGTGGCGGCACCCCCACGGCGGTGTTTGCCGCTGAGGTTGGTTCGCCAAATCTTTTCATCCGTTGCGACCATGCCATCATCCAACACTTTGATCCTTGGTCAGCCGACATTGTAACTGCCTCGGCTTTGGGACACCACCTGTTTTATCGCACCGCTTTATCGCAGCTGTTTTATCGCCACACCAACCACCGTCGGGAAACCATTAAGTGCGTCTCCATTTCCATTAGCTAATCATGTCCCCGTTTCGTTTCTCCTGGGATAAATTTACCCGGCATATATGCATCAGACAATATAATTCTGCCGTTTGCCGATCATCCGAACTGCCCTTAACACGAATTTTAGCGATGCTATAAAAGGCCGGGCCACTATAGCCACTACACTCGGCCATTTTGCCCCTCGAATCGCCTTAATTCTGTGCGCCAACGCCGGGCGTAATAATCGGGACCTTGCTTAGCGTAGCCTAGGTGCCCCACCGGATCTGCACCCAGCGGGAGATATTTGGCGATTTTAGGGGCGACGTCCTCAACATCAATCCCCGCAAACGATAGCGTAAGCAGGCCATACTCACGGCGACCCCAAACCTGTATGGCCAGCCTGTATCCTCCGCTGTCACGGAAGAGATTTGAGCAGTGATACCACAAGTTGCCGCTGGGAACATCTGGCAGGACGATCAGTCGGACACCGTGGAAAATGACCTTTGTTCGAAAATCGTTGCGGCCGAGCTTCCTCTTTGGCAGGCCCGTTTTCGCTCTGGTGCGGTCCACAGAATCTACCGCGTAGACATTCCGGAAGGTTATCGTCACCGTGCGCGACGCCAGCCTGATGCCACGGAGCCGGACCTCCCCATCGTGGAAAGGGTCGAACGCAAAAATGGAGTAGGGAGGGTCGCTGGGCCCGAATTCGCCACGACTTAGGTGCTCAAAATATCGAGCCTCCCGGAACGCGACCTCGCGATCGCTCCGGGCTGTGGTGGCGCGGCTCAGTTTCAGCAATCCCATTCTGGCGTACCTCCAATGTGGCGCATCGTCGTCAACCGTCGATCAGCGGGTCAACCCCGAAGTCGTCCCAAAATTGAGCCGATGGGGGCGGAGGGAGCGGCGATTCCTCTCCACCCGGCCAATTATACAGCCCGTCATTGGGGCCTTGGAAATATCCCGGGTTTTTCGGTCCCGATTCAGATGGCATAAAACTGGGTTCGCCGATCGGTTCATCCATCTCTTGTGGCCACTGCGGACTTAATGGTGGCATCCACGGCGGCATTTTAGTCAACTACATGCGTCCCCTTTTTTCTTCCGGTTTCGTTTTCTAGGCGCGGAATATAGCCAGCAAACCGCACGGCACCTGTGATACGCGAGAGGATGAGCGACCAGTGTTGCGCGTCTATCGGTTTGCCATCCGGATCGGTCCAGGCCAGCCGACTCGAACCGACATCAATGCGCATCACTGTGTCCCCGCCTACGGGTTCATCTTTATTAAGCTCGAGCGTCTTGTGCCCTTCGCGGTAGCGTATACAGAAACGCTCAGGGGCATCGATAATGTAACATTGATCTCCCAGCGCCAGGTATTCTCCTATCAGTTCCGGCGGAATGCGGTCGAGACCGCTCGGCGCACCATCCCGTCTGGGTATCCGGTAATGGGCCCTCTTAGATTTCCGCCGCATGATGATGATTCGAACGGCGAGGATTGCGAGATAGACTAGATACAAGGCACCAAACAGAACCACCGGGGTTAGATGCCCGTGGACCAATATGAAAGCGTCGAGTTTTTGGCCAGCAGTCAGCATCCGCCAGCGGCCGAGTGGAAAATCCGTTATGGTCATTGCGTAGCAAAGAGGAAGGACAACTGCAGGGAAGACCGCGCTGAACAAAAGCAATCGCGGGCCTATTAGCCGCCGTTCCTCCCTTGCAGACGGCACACCTTTGCGGCGTTCGGACAGCCTTCCATGGCGGGCCCTGTGAAAGTCGGGGATTGGAACGCTCAGCCCTTGCCTCGGCTCAATAAGTAGCCAATCCTCCCGCTCAGGAGGCAGCGCGCTTAGAAAGCGAACAATCCGACGAACGTGGCCCGACATCAATGACCTCATGGCTCAAAATAGGGATCGGCATAAGGATCAATAAGGCTGCCACCGGCCCCTATGGCATCAGGCGTACCGACACCGGGTTGGCCGCCGAAAACACCGGATCCGATTTGCGATCCCAGCAGCCCCCCGCCGAACCCCCAACCTGCCGATGCCATTCCGGCGACGGCTTGCCCTGCAAAGCCAGCGCTTGCCGCTGCGTCGGTAAGTCCCGCCAAATAGGGAATATCACCGAAGACAGTCCCGATCGCGAGGCCTGTCAGGCCAGTTTCCGTCCGTTGTTCGCTGTTTAACAAATTGTTAACTCCCGCCTGTAGAGCCGCCGCATTTTCAGCATTGGCGGCTTGCTCCAATTGTAGCGCCTCCTCAGCTTGCGCAATCTGCCGCCCAAGATTGTTGAGATAGGTTGGACATCCGCGTGCCGATTTCATCTGCTGTTCCAAATTCTTCAGTTCATCATACGCGGGCATCGGCTGATCGTGCGGGCTTAATGCGTTCATGAATTGCTGATTGCCTGTCGTGAGATCCCACAATCCCTGTGCCCCGTAAGAAATGCTGTGGCCTATCGAACCAAAGAACCCGCCCGCGTCAGAAGCCCAACCACCGACCGTCTGGGAAAACACTTGTCCGACCGTCGGTACTTGCGGAAAATTGGGGATGGGCTGGTAATTCGGCGGCAGCAGTCCCCACGAATCAAGCCCTTCCGGATCCACATGCCCCACCGGATTGCTCATCACAAACTGATACGTGTTGGCACCGTTGATGAAGCCCGCTGGATCCTGGTTGATCCACCGGCCAAGGGATGGCGAATAATTCCGATTCCGGGCGTAATATAATCCGGTCACCGGGTCGAGCGTCATGCCTTGATACAAATTGCTCACCAGCGGCGTTTCGCCGGTGGTAGACCAGTCGGAGGTTAACACGGTAATTGTTCCGTAGGGCGAATAAACGTATCTCTGGGTCGCTTGCCACGAGCCGCTGACAAGGCCCACAATCGCCGTGGTATTCCAATTGGCATCCTGCAGGAAATACAGCCGGCTGTTCGGCTGAATCACGCCGGCGGAATATGTATCCTGAAGCACAACGGCGTTGATATAC
>JAJZDN010000151.1 GCA_021805985.1 Planctomycetota bacterium
CGTTACATTGCCCATCTCCAGTGTTTTGATGCGATTTTTCGCGGCACGCAACATCGCGGTGGAAGGTTCGACAGCGATGACCTGCTTTACATGTGGTGCCAGCAGTGCGGCCATGGTACCGGTTCCCGCTCCCAGATCGCCGACAATCCAATTCGGGTCCAGTGCAGCAAGCATGGCTTCCAGGTGAAAACTCTCCCCAAACCATTGCGTGCGAATGGTGTCCCATTCGGGGGCGCTGGCGTTGAAAAAATCGCGATGCTGCTGCTGCCGGCGCTGCAGCACTCGCAGCAAACGCTCCTCATCTGCCAGGACTTGCTCATCATGGGCCAGATAGTCGCGAGCCAGGGTCCGCAATTGACGTATGGCCGAGGGGCCGGCCAATGGCGCCAGGCGATATAACATGGATGTGCCATCACGTCGGCCGTCCACAGCGCCAGCTTCGACCAGATTTTTAATGTGGCGGCTGACGGTAGATTGCGGGAGCTTGAGTGCTTCAGCCAATTCGCCCACGCGCAGCCCGGGGCCGGCCGAATGCTCTAACAGGCGAATAATGCGGCAACGCATGGGATCGGCCAGGGTGCGCAGCGTATCAACCCACCGCCGAACGCTAGGCGCTTCGGCGGATGTCGCGGGGGTACTGACTGGCAATGATCCGTTCATCCGGATAGAATGATAGTTGCTGTCACGGGAATTGGCAAGCGGGGCAGGTGTCGCGTGATGGAGCACCGTGGTGATAACCCGGTGGTTGGCTTGCGGCACTGGATCAACCACCGGATTACCATCCGGTGCTATGCGGGAAGCGGCCTGGGCGCGGCGGGATGGATCAAAGTTTCGCTGCGGTTTGGCCGATAATGATGGCGAAGGGCCGGGTTGGAAAATAACATTGGCGTGTGCCGGGTCCGAAAAAGGCCCTTATAATTGCATACGGCCAGCATGCCCGGCGGCCAGATATAACAATAAAGGATTGCACCACTGTGAATATATACCCCATGAAATTTTCTCCGGTTTTTCAGGAACGCATCTGGGGCGGGCAAAAAATCCGCCAGACTCTGGGCCGACCTGTGCCCCACGAATTTTATAGATCGCGTATCGGTGAGGCATGGGAACTGGCCGATCTGCCGGCAGGTTCTGTGAAAGCCGATTCGGCGGGGGCGGCGGCGGACGGGAGTTTATCGAGCCGGATTATCAACGGGCCACTGTCTAAACGCTCTTTGCATGAGGCGATCGGACAATATGGACCTGAAATCATGGGCCGGGCCGCGGCGGGACATTCGCATTTTCCACTGCTGATAAAATTTCTGGACGCGGCTTCGGATTTATCGGTGCAGGTGCATCCCGATAAGGCCTATGCCGCAACGCATCCTGGTGCGCAGCTTAAAAGTGAAGCCTGGTATGTGCTGGAAGCAGCGCCGGGGGCGAAGATATATAAGGGCGTGAAGCGCGGGGTAACCCGTGACATGTTCGCAGCGGCCCTGCAGGCTGGAACGGTGGATCGGCTGTTGCTGGCGGTGCCGGTGCAGGCGGGTGATTGTCACTTTTTGGAATCCGGAACGGTTCATGCCCTGGGTGCCGGGGTACTGGTTGCGGAAGTTCAGACTCCCAGCGACACAACTTTTCGCGTCTTTGACTGGAATCGACTTGGCCCGGATGGCAAAGCCCGTACCCTGCATATTCAGGAAGCTTTGGAAGTCATAGATTTCGCGCCGCCGGCACCGGCGATACCACAACGTCGGAATTATCTCGTTGAGGATACCGTTGTGACCGAATTGGTTTCCTGTGACTACTTTTCCATACATCGGCTGACTGTGCCCGAGGGAAGTCAGACCTTTCCAGCGGATTGGACGGATGATAAACCTGAAGTGTGGATGTGTCTTTCCGGACAGGGTGTGCTGGAAATACTTGATGCTGTGCCGCTGGCATTTGCGCCGGGGGAAACCCTCTTAATCCCCGCCAGCGCCCGGCAGATTCGCCTGCGTGTGGTCAGCGCGTGTACACTGTTGCGAATCCGGCTGCCGTAACTGCGGACAGCCTGTGCGATTTCGCCTCTTACAATGTATTGGAAATGATTCAATGAAAGTACGCTTACAAAAGTTCATGGCCGATTGCGGGGTAGCCGCCCGGCGCAAGTGTGAACAATTGATTCTAGAAGGACAAGTCCGTGTTAACGGGCATGTGCCGATGAAACTACCGGTGCTGATTGATCCGGAAAAAGACACCATCACCGTGGGCGATGATCTGGTGGAAGCACTGCATCCGGAAAAACTGCTTTACATTCTGCTGTACAAGCCCAAAGGCGTGCTGGTGACGCGGAATGATCCGGCGGATCGCAAAACTGTGCATGAATTGCTGCCGGGCATTACGGCCCGACTTTTTCCCGTCGGCCGACTGGATATGGATTCCCGCGGGCTGGTGCTGATGACCAATGACGGCGAATTAGCGAATGCCATATCGCATCCACGTTACGGCGTGGAAAAAACCTACGTTGTCACGGTGGACGCCCGCTTAACCAGCGAAGCGGTGGAACGGGTGCGTAAAGGCATCTGGCTGGGAGCGCCAGATGGCGGGCGGGCAGTGCGGGCGGAAGGTTTTGCCTTGCGAGTCTTGTCGCGGCAGCGCGGCAAGACGATCTTGGAAGTAACCATTGCGGAGGGAAAAAACCGGGAATTCCGCCGCGTGCTGGCCCGTTTCGGCTACCGGGTTGCCGATATGTTCCGCGTAGCGATTGCGGAAAAAATTACAGCCGCCGGATTGAACCCCGGTGAATCCCGTCCTCTTTCACTGAAAGAGTTGCAGTGGCTGCGCACGGTCAGTTCGCCAGAGCATCATGACCAGAAACGACAGGCAACGCAGAAATGGTTTGAACGCAAGGAACTGGAAAAGGAACGCAAACGGTTGCAGCAGGGTGTGGAACAAAAAGCGCCGCGCCCCACCCGCTTGATAAAAGCCAGGCCGCAACGAAAGTTTGCGGCAGGGAAAAGCGGCAGCACGCGGTCGCGGCCTACGCGCTGAAATCGGCTGGTGAAGGAGCGATGCCGCAATCCGACCGGAGAAACCCTGGTGGTGCCGAGCAATAATGAGTAATGAATCATGACTAGTGAGAATGAAAATACAATCGCAGCACGCCTGAACAGCCACGCGGCCGGACCGATGGAAAGCCATCCATTTCTGGACGTGTTAAAACACCGGGTCATGGTATTTGACGGCGGATTAGGTACGCAGATATTTGCAGCCAATCTGACGTTGGCCGATTTTAACAATCTGGAAAACTGCCCGGAAGTGCTGGTACTTTCCCGCCCCGATGTGATTCAATCCATCCATGAATCGTATTACGCCGCCGGGTCCGATACGGTGGAAACCGATACCTTCGGTGCCAGCAAAATTGTTTTAGCCGAATTTGGATTGCAGGATCAGTGTCGGGAGATTAATCGCAAGGCGGCGCTGCTGGCCCGCAGTGCCGCGGATAAATTCACCACGCCGAATCGGCCGCGATTTGTCGCCGGATCTATCGGCCCGGGTACTAAAGCCATCACGCTGGGCAACACCACGTTTGACATCATGCATGATTCCTACCTGGAGCAGGTTCGCGGCCTGCTGGATGGCGGGGTTGATGCGATTCTTATTGAAACATGTTTTGACCTGCTGCAGGCCAAAGTCGCGGTGATTGCCGCGACCGACGCCATGAATGAAATGGGCATTCGCGTGCCGATCATGGTGCAGGTAACCATGGAAACCGTCGGCACGATGTTGCTGGGCACTGAAATGAATGCGGTGATTACCACGCTGGAAGCGCTTCCGGTGGATGTCATTGGTATGAACTGCGCTACGGGTCCGGAGCTGATGCGCCCGCATGTGGAAACGCTTAGTCAGAATTGCACGCGCTATTTATCCGTGCAGCCCAATGCCGGCCTGCCTGTGCTGCATGAGGGCCGCACCCATTTCCCGCTTGGCGCGACGGAACTTGCCAAAGCCCATGTGGAGTTTGTCCAGCAGTTCGGTGTAAACATTGTCGGTGGCTGCTGCGGCACCACGCCAGAGCATATCCGTGCAGTAGCGGCGGCGGTGGCTGAATTAAAGCCGGCGGTGCGCAGCGCACAGGGGCGGAAGACTGATGCGGCCCATGCGACTGTTTCATCGCTGTATAGTGCGGTAGACGCCCGGCAAGATAATTCCATTCTCATCATCGGCGAACGCACCAATACCAACGGTTCCAAAAAATTCCGTGACTGCCTGCTGGCCGCGGATTGGGACACCCTGACGGCCATCGGGCGTGAGCAGGTAAAGGAAGGATCGCACGTTGTTGATGTGTGCGTGGATTATGTAGGCCGCGATGGCGTACCGGACATGACCGATATTGTTCGGCGCTTTGCCAAGGAAGTTACCGCGCCGTTGATGATTGACTCCACCCAGTTGGATGTCGTTGAAGCGGGCCTACAGGCGGCCCCGGGCAAGTGTATTGTCAACTCTATTAATCTGGAAGATGGCGAGGAAAAGCTTGCCCGTATGGCCGCGTTGTTGAAGCGCTATGGGGCGGCCGTGGTTGCCGGCACCATTGACGAAGACAAAATTGAAGCCATGGCCAAAACCGCAGATCGTAAAATTGAAATTGCCAAACGGCTGTATGATCTGCTGGTTAATAAATATGGCATTCCGGAAACGGATATTTATTTTGATCCGCTCATATTTCCCATTGTCACCGGGCAGGAGGAAGTGCGGCGGCTGGCGCTGGAAACCATAGATGGCATCCGCCGCATCAGTGAGGAATTGCCGAATTGCCATACCACGCTGGGACTTTCCAATGTTTCCTTCGGGTTAAAGCCATATGCGAGATTGGTACTAAATAGCGCGTTTTTTAATGAATGCGTCAAGGCCGGCCTGACCAGCGCGATTGTGCACGCCAGTAAAATTCTTCCGCAGAATAAAATTGAACCGGAACATTACCAATGGGCGATGGATCTGATTTATGACCGGCAGCGCGAAGATTACAAGCCATTGCAATTGCTGACCAACTTGGGCGCGCCGGCCAAAGCGGCCCAGGCCACCGAGCAACTGCCTCTGGAGGAACAACTGCGGCGGCACATCATCGATGGCGACAAACAAAAGCTGCCCGAGCATCTTGATCAGGCCATGGCCAAATATGCGCCCCTGGAAATTATCAATGATCATCTCCTGGAGGGCATGAAAGTAGTAGGCGAATTGTTCGGCAGCGGCCAGATGCAGTTGCCGTTTGTACTCCAAAGTGCTGAAGTGATGAAAACCGCGGTGGCCTATTTGCAGCCTTTCATGCCGAAAAGTGAAGGGCAAAGCCGGGGCAGAATGGTTCTGGCTACGGTTAAGGGGGACGTGCACGACATTGGTAAAAATTTGGTGGATATTATTTTATCCAACAATGGCTACACGGTGGTGAATCTGGGCATCAAACAGTCGATCGCCAATATCGTGCAGGCCGCAAAAGAACATAACGCCCAGATCATCGGTCTTTCGGGCCTGCTGGTAAAGTCCACGCTGGTCATGCGCGATGATTTGCAGGAACTCAATCGCCTGGGAATTGAAATACCGGTGATTCTCGGCGGTGCGGCGCTGACCCGCAGTTACGTGGAAAAGGATCTGCGCGATATTTACAAAGGCCCCTTGTTTTATGGCAAAGATGCCTTTGAGGGCTTGCGCGTCATGGAACACGTGGCGACCGGAAAAATCGCCGAGATTCTCGGCGACACGGGGCAATCCCGGCAACAGGCCGAGTTGCGTTGCAAAGCTGGCGCGACCGCTGCCACCTCGGCGACGGAAAATGAGGGTACCAAAATCAGCACGGAGGATTATGCCAGCTCTGGTATACGCACCGACGTTGCCGTGCCGGCGTTGCCCTTTTACGGGTCGCGCGTGGTGACAGATATTCCGGTGGATGCGGTGTTTCCCTACATTGATGAAGTAGCACTTTTCCGCGGCCAATGGCAGTTCAAAAGCGGCACGATGCCGCGGGATGAATTCCGCCAATGGACGGAAAGCCACGTTCGCCCGATTTATAACCGCATCAAACAAAAATGTCGGGATATGAATCTGCTGCGCCCACAGGTAGTTTACGGCTACTTCTGGGCACAGGCGGACAAAAATGATTTAATCGTTTATGCCGAGGATA
>JAJZDN010000152.1 GCA_021805985.1 Planctomycetota bacterium
GCGATAAAACGTGGTGGTCATTCCTCGGATCCCCTGCGGAAGGGCGAGAACCGATCCGCGTACGCGGAGTTTTTATTTCGGCGGCAACGACTTTTTTTGTCTCAGCCTTATGTGCCACAATCTGTCAAATTCTTCGCGGTCTGCGAAGAATTCTCAGCTCGGCACACCACGTTTTTGGCGGACGGTTACCGCCGGCAAAGCCGGCGGCTATGTGATGTGTGGTTGCGGCTTTGCCGCGATGGACTCTCCTGATCTCCTGCTCTATTTTCACCTGCTCTATTTTGGCTTCCTGCCAAAATCGCCGAGAACAGTTGAACAGGTGAACAGTAGGCCGCAGGTGGAACTTTCGCGGACGCGACAGTGACTTTTTTGTCCCAGCCTTATTTGCTCTCCTGATCTCCTGCTCTAAACTCACCTGCTCTATTTTTTCGCCTGCGGGCGAAAAAATCGGGGATCAGGCGTTCCGGTTTTCCAGGCCGTTGATCAGGCCGGAGAGCATTTTTCCAATAATTTCCAGCTCCGAGCGGAACTGTGAATGTTCGACCGCGGTTATCAGATTCCGACGGCGGGCAAGCTCGATTAATGGGACGCACTCCTGGGCCGAGCCGCGAGCAATTGTGAAAAAGTTTTTGCGGTCAGCCTTGGTGAATCGGCCATTTCCTTCCGCCAGATTCGTGGCGATGGAAACGGATGCCCGGTTTAATTGATCGGACAGAAAATAAAATCCGCGTGGGAATTCGGAGGTCGCAACGAGGATCCGCTCGGCAAGGTCAATGGACTTTTGATAAACATCGAGTTTTTCAAACATGAATGCCAATGCGACGTTCTCTCTTCATTTGATTTGATCAGGTGAGCAGGAGAACAGGTGACCGCAGGAGGTGCCTTGTGTCTCGGCGACAGCTACTCTTTTGCCCCAGTCCCGGCGCGCCGGAACTCTACTGTTCACCTGCTCAACACACACCTGCTCTATTTTTTCGCCTGCGGGCGAAAAAATCGGGGTGACAGGACACCAATAGAACTATTCGCAAACTCGTGCGGCAAGGTACCGCACCAAACTTTACTTCCGTTTCTTTAAAATTTTGGAAGCGATTACCGCAACGTCGTTTTCGTAATCAAGGCCGGCTAGTGCTTCCAACTTTTCTGTGACAGTCGCTGGCCCCCAGAACTCCCAGCCCTGCAATTTCATATGATTAGCCAGTTGCGTTGATGCCTCCTCTCCGCCCTTCACATTGGCCGCAATTAGGCCGAGTTTGATTTTCGTGGATTCCCTTGCCATTCCCTTGGCAATCAGGTCTTCTCTTAACTGCTTGATTATAATATTGCGATAGGTTTCGCACGTGAAGATTTTGTATCTTCCTTCCGATTTTTCCTGCGGCGTTGTAATTTCTGCAAGCGGTACGCCCGGAGAGTCGAGATAAGACTTTGCCTCGAAGGCAATGATGAGGTCTTCCCGCGGTTTGAATGCAAGTAGGTCGATCTCTGGCCGCGGCATGGAATCTTTTCCAAGGCTTTTCTTGTCCTGTTGGGTCACATTGACCTTAAAACTTCGGCGTACCCAATAGCCATCGAACTCAAGTAGCGTGGCGGCAATTGTTTCAAAGCAGTCCATACAAGTCTCCAAAAAAGTTGATATCCCGTTCAAGGTTGAAATCATCATATCGCTTGGCAATCCGGAGGGAAAGAGAGAGAAGGGGGTTCGGGGGATGAGAGTTAATGGATCGTCGGTAGACGGATTTTTTATTTTGCCAACAGGCAGAGTCATGCTTTCCGGTTTTCCAAGCCGTTGATGAGGCCGGAGAGCATTTTTCCAATAATTTCCAGCTCCGAGCGGAACTGTGAATGTTCGACCTCGGTTATCAGATTCCGACGGCGGGCAAGCTCGATTAATGGGACGCACTCCTGGGCCGAGCCGCGCGCAATTGTGAAAAAGTTTTTGCGGTCAGCCTTGGTGAATCGGCCATTTCCTTCCGCCAGATTCGTGGCGATGGAAACGCATGCCCGGTTTAATTGATCGGACAGAAAATAAAACCCGCGTGGGAATTCGGAGGTCGCAACGAGTATCCGCTCGGCAAGGTCAATGGACTTTTGATAAACATCGAGTTTTTCAAACATGAATGCCAAGGCGACGTTCTCCCTTCATTCGATTTGAACAGGTGATCAGGCGAACAGATGACCGCAGGTGGGGCCGAATGTCTCGGCGACAGCTACTCTTTTTCCCCAGTCCCGGCGCGCCGGGACTCTCCTGCTCACCTGTTCAGAAATCACCTGGTCTATTTTTTCGCCTGCGGGCGAAAAAATCGGGGCGACAGGACACCGATAAAACTTTTTGCCAGTGGGTACAGGGAGATTCCTGGGTTACGTTTGGGACGGCCCGTGGACCCTGAACGGTGGGGGGGCTGTTATGCCACAATCGCCGATATGAGAAACTTCTCGAACGTATCTACATCGTTTTGGCGACGGCCTCCAGGCCGACGAACTCATCGACCCACACGATTCCCCGCCGACTTATTCCGCTTGCGGCTCAACAGTGTTATTGCTGCCGCTCCGGCGGCGAAAAGCTCCACCGATGTCGGCTCTGGTATGGTCAGTTCGTACACGGTACCGAGATTGTTGGTTCCGCCCTCTTCCGTCGTGCCATAAAGGGTGTTGCCGGCAACGGTCACGCCGGCAACCGGATATGCACCGGCAGTTCCATTAAACGAGACCAGAACACTCGGAGTCCCGCCGCTAATTGGCTCGGAGAACACTTCGCCATAACCGAGAGAACCACCCGATACCGTTGTGCCGTAAAGAGTATCCCCTGAGACAGCCAGGCCGCCCCACGGGTCTTGGCCATCGGTGCCGTTAAACGACACCAGCGTGGTTGGCTTGCCTCCGCTAATTGGCACGGAGAACAACACACCATCGTTATTGGTGCCGCCGGAAGTGGTTGTTCCGTAAAGCATGTCTCCAACGGCGATCACGCCGCCATAGGGCATGAAACCATTAGTGCCATTGAACGAGGCCAGCACGATAGCGGTGCCCCCGGTAATCGGCACGGAGTACACGGTACCGTCGCCGTAGGCACCGCCGGAAGTCGTTGTACCGTACAAATTATCGCCCACGACAATCACACCCGCGCGTGGACCTTGCCCGCCGGCGGTGGTAGGCATCGTGGCTAGGACCGTTACTGGGGCCCCAGCCGCCGGTATCGAGTACACTATGCCATCGGAAGCACCGCCGCCGCCCATCGACGTTGTGCCATAGAAAATGCCATTGGAGAGCGTAAGGCCGGCATAGGGCCTATCTCCATTTGTACCGTTAAATGTCACTGTCGCCGCAGGAGTACCACCAGTGAGCCCGTCTATAAATATCGTGCCACTGCGGTAGCTGCCGCCGGAATAGGTTGTCCCGTAGAGAAAGCCACCGGACATCGCCAAGCTGCCGTATGGCGCGGAACCGTTCACACCGTTGAATGAGCCGATGAGCATTGGATTTCCACCAGTGGTCGGTACGGAGAATATCGCACCATCACCATACGCACCCCCACCCATCGCCGTGCCATAAACCGTATCGCCCGATAGCATCACGCCCCCCTCAGGGTAACTTCCATTCGCACGGTCGAACGACGCCAGTGTTGTGAGTGTCCCGTTTGCGAAGGCTGGGCCGGAAGTAGCCGTGAGGAGAATGGCCGCTGCCACGGTCAGCCCGAATGGGCTATACCGCCGCGCGCCGATTCCAGAATTATTTACAATATCCATAGTCTGAATTCCTCTCTCATCGGAGCCAAAATTGAGTTACAATAGAAGACCAAGCGTTTCGCTGGAATGGTACAACAGATATGGCCGTTTGTCAAGCTGCCATGTATGACAGCTGCCATGTAAAACTGAGCAGGGCGGAGGCGCGAGCGTGATCGCCAGTAACGTAAACCCCCGGGAAGACAAGCGAATTACCTCATTAGGAATAGAATTGCCCATGGTATTTCAGGATTTCTCACAATCCGTCCGATAAGCGAAGGAACGGGCCCGAAATAACTTCCCGATTTAAGGAGTGGCAGGTGCGGCTCGGTGGTTCCATTGGGGCAGGAACGAATCGAAGCAGATTTTCATGTCGCGTTTGATTTCCTTAAGTGCATTGGGGTCCGGTTCCGTAGCTCTTATTGAGAATGTCCACCGCCACATGCAGGCTGGTATGGGTGGTCGTTTTTTCCATCAGTCCTTTGACGATCTCGGTGGTCTGGAAGACTACGCCTTGGCAGTCCCGGGTCACATGCGGAAACAAGCGGTGTTCGATGGGGTTATGCGACGGCCTTATTTTGCTCTACTACCTACTCTCTCCAAACACCTGCTCTATTTTTTCGCCTGCGGGCGAAAAAATCGGGGCGACAGGATTCGAACCTGCGACTTCCTGGTCCCAAACCAGGCGCTCTAGCCAGGCTGAGCTACGCCCCGATGAAGCTTTAATTTACCCGATTTGCGTCAAACGTACAAAGCACACGAGAACACGACTTTATAAACCGCAATTTCATCAATCGCTGGTGCTTTTTTGTCTGACCAACGCTATTATATCAAGGAGTATCATTAATCAGGGCGAATGTCGCCCGGCCTTCACGAGGAGATTCTATGTCCGTTGGCGCAAATATTGAATCAATCATGCATGAAAATCGCACTTTTGCGCCGCCGGCGTCATTTACCGCCAAAGCGCACATCCGTTCGCAGGAACAGTATGAACGCATGTACCGCAAATCCATTGATCATCCGCAGGAATTCTGGGCGGAAATGGCCGGCGATCTGGCCTGGTTGACTCCTTATTGTCATGTTCTGGATGACAGCAAAGCGCCTTTTTTCAAATGGTTTACGGGCGGCAAAATCAATATCGCGCAAAACTGCCTGGATCGGCATGTTGATGCGGGCCTTGGCAATAAGCCGGCGATTCTCTGGGAGGGTGAACCCGGCGATGGCAAAACGCTCACTTATCTGGAGCTTTTAAAAGAAGTTTGCCGGCTGGCCAATGCGTTAAAATCGCACGGGATACAGGCCGGCGACCGTGTGGCCATATATATGCCCATGATTCCCGAAGCGGCGGTGGCCATGCTCGCCTGTGCCCGGATCGGTGCGGTGCACACGGTCATATTTGGAGGTTTTGCCGCGGAATCGCTGGCTGATCGCATGAATGATGCCAAGGCCGTCGCGGTGATCACCGCGGATGGCGGCTGGCGGCGCGGCAAAATCGTGGAATTGAAAAACAATGTGGATGCGGCACTGGCCAAGACGCCAAGCGTGCAGCGGTGTATCGTTGTCAAGCGAACCGGACAGAATGTGGCCATGCAGCCGGGAAGGGATGTGTGGTACCACGATTTTATATCCGGCAGTTCGGAACATTGTCCGCCGGCGGCTCTGGACAGCGAACAGATGCTCTTTATTTTGTACACCAGCGGGACCACCGGCAAGCCCAAGGGGGTGGTGCATACCACCGCCGGGTATCTGCTGGGTGCTTATATGACATGTAAATATGTATTTGATTTAAGAAAAGAGGATATTTACTGGTGCACTGCGGACATCGGCTGGGTAACGGGCCACACTTATATGGTCTATGGTCCGCTGGCCTGCGGAGCCAGCGTCGTGATGTATGAAGGAGCGCCGAATCATCCGGATATGGACCGTTTCTGGGCCATTATTGAAAAATACCGTGTGAGCGTGTTTTATACCGCCCCCACCGCCATCCGCGCATTTGTAAAATGGGGTGATCAATATCCGCAACGACATGACCTGTCGAGTCTGCGGCTGCTGGGCACGGTCGGCGAACCGATTAATCCGGAAGCCTGGATGTGGTATCACCGCGTTATTGGTGGAGACAAATGCCCCATTGTGGACACCTGGTGGCAAACCGAAACCGGATCAATCATGTGCACGCCATTGCCGGGAATCACACCGGGCAAGCCGGGCAGTTGTGCGATTCCATTTTTTGGCGTGGATCTGGCGGTGGTGGATCGCGACGGGCAGGAAGTACCGGCGGATACCGGCGGGTATCTGGTGATTCGCAAGCCTGTGCCGAGCATGTTACGCACCGTCTACGGCGATGATGAGCGCTTTAAGAAGCAGTACTACAGCGATATTCCGCCCTATTACTTCA